>DQOT01000148.1 GCA_015658495.1 Fidelibacterota bacterium
AATTATCCCGTGGATTCACTGGGCTGGAATTTATCAGATTATGTCCATTTACTCACTGAAGTTGAACGGCGTGCTTATGCCGATCGAGCTGAACATATGGGGGACTCTGATTTTTGGGATGTGCCCTTAGACTTGCTTACATCCAAAGAATATGCAAATGCCCGGATAAACGATATTTCACTTGAAATAGCTACACCAAGTTCTGCGGTTTTTGCCAGTGGTGCACCCGGGTATGAAAGTCGGGAAACCACTCATTATTCTGTTGTAGATCATTTGGGAAATGCTGTGAGCGTTACCACCACCATCAATTTGAGTTACGGCGGCGGCCACCTTGTCAAAGGGGCTGGATTTTTCCTGAATAATGAAATGGATGACTTTTCATCAAAACCTGGAATCCCAAACGCATTTGGACTGGTGGGGAATGAAGCAAATGCCATCCAATCGGGAAAACGGCCTTTGAGTTCAATGACGCCTACGATTGTTTTGAAAAACGGGAAACCATTTATGGTGATCGGCTCACCCGGTGGAGCCACTATCATTACCACCACCATGCAGGCGATCTTGAATGTGGTGGTTTATGGTATGGATATTAAGGAAGCGGTAGCATCACCCCGATTCCATTCCCAATGGCTGCCGGATGTGATCATGACAGAACCCAGAGGATTATCCAGAGACGTGATTCAAAACCTAGAAGCCAAAGGACATACCTTGGTCCCCTATAAATGGGGTTACATCGGTGAAGCCAATGGAATATTGATCACTGAAAACGGGTTTTATGGCGGTGGGGATAGCCGTGGAGAAACTTCCGCTGTTGGGTATTGATTTAGAACCAAGATTCAATACAATTAAAATGGTTTACTTTATCCCAAGCAAATCATCCACCAAGTTCAAATAAATTGAAGGGCCAACTAATAACGCCCTTTCATCCATTGTAAAATGAGAACAATGATGGGGTGTTTCAAATAATTTTTGATCATTCGGCGCTGACCCCACAAAGAAAAAACATCCCGGGATCTTTTGTAAATAATAAGAAAAATCTTCCCCGCCCATGGATAAGTAGGGCATTCCCGCTTTTTCACCCACCACTCTTTCTGCTGCTTTCAATACTTTATTTGCAGGATCTGTATGATTGATGGTTGGGGGATATCCATCTTCATAATCAAAGGATATTTCTGCTCCGAATGTTTTGGCAACACCATCTATTATTTCCGCCATACGTGTTTTAATAAGATTTCGATTTTCTTCTGTGTACGCCCGTGCTGTCCCTGATAAAGTTACCTCATCTGCAATTATATTGAAATTGTGACCACCATTGATCGTACCAATTGTAACAACGGTACTTTCAAGGGGATTGGTATTGCGGCTCACGATAGTCTGAAATGCCTGGATCAAATGGGATGACACAACTACAGCATCGATTGTTCCCTGGGGCGCAGCACCATGTCCGCCGATTCCCTTAATTTTAATTTCAAACATGTCTGCGGCAGCCAGGACCGGTCCATCGGTAATGCCCACTTCCCCCACAGGTTGATAATTCCAGACATGAATGCCATAAATTTCATCCACGCCATCGAGACACCCATCTTCGATCATGTATCTTGCTCCGCCGGCACCTTCTTCCGCCGGTTGAAAAATAAACCGGACTGTTCCATTGAATCCATCTCCATTTTGGGTGAGTACTTTGGCAGCGCCCAAAAGCATGGCCATATGACCATCGTGCCCGCAAGCGTGCATCACGCCATCATGTTTAGATGAGAAATCTAATCCACTGGTTTCCTGCATAGGCAGTGCATCCATATCTGCACGCAGTGCAATAGTTGGACCCTCACCGAAGGTTAGATCCGCAGTAACACCAGTCTTCCCAACATTCATTTGTGGAGCAAGTCCCATTTTTTTCAGGGCTTCACCAATAATTTTGGATGTGCGATGTTCGTCAAATCCCAATTCGGGATATTGGTGAAAATCCCGCCGCCAATCGATAATATTTTTTTCGATATCTTTAATCTCTGATCTAATATTCATATTTTTTTCTCTTATATGTTTAACTCTGTTTAATTTTATGTCGAACTTGTTACCAGTTGACCGCAGCCGGCATCAATATCCGTTCCCTTACTCCAGCGGACAGTTACCGGGAAAGGTGCTCGTTTCAAAGGCTCCATAAATGCTTCAATTCTTTCATCGGAGGGTCTATTGTAAACGCCCCCAATCTCATTATAAGGGATCATATTCAATTTACATTCAATCGATCCCAATAATCGAATAAGCCGTTCTGCATCTTGGGGTTCATCATTGATCCCGTCCATGAGCACATACTCGAAGGTAATCCTATTACGGGAATTATAGGCATAATCTTTCGATGCATTAATCAAATTTGAAAATGTATGTGTTTGGGTGATTGGCATGGTTTTTAACCGTTGCTCGTGGGTGGAGCCATTCAAACTCACGGCCAATTTATAAGGCTGTTCTTCTTCAGCGAATTGCCTGATCTTTGGCACAATTCCGGCAGTTGATATGGTGATTCGCCAAGCGGCCATATTAATACCTTTCGGTTGATGGAGCAAATCTGCAGCGGCAATGGTATTTTTATAATTTAGAAACGGTTCTCCCATGCCCATAAAAACCACATTGGTAATTTTTTCAGAGCTCATTTTTTGGAGTTGAAGAAATTGATCCACAATTTCACCTGCAGTGAGATTTTTGATAAATCCCATTTTGGCCGTGGCGCAAAAATCGCAATCCACAGCACATCCCACTTGCGTAGATAAACAAACTGTGATTCGATTCCCTTCAATCATTAAAACAGCTTCCACCAATTTTCCATCTAATAATTCAAAAAGGATTTTCCGTGTTTGTTTTGAAACCGACACATCCCCGGTTATCATTTTAAGCGGATGAATAGGAACATTGGTAAGTTTTTCCCGAAAAGGTATTGAAAGATCGGTCATGACGGAAAAATCATCTACCTGTTGGCGATAGATCCAATCAAAGAGTTGGCGCCCTCGGAATGGCTTTTCTCCCAAAGATTCTGCAAAAGATTCCAAATCGGGGATTGATTGACCGATCAGTGGCTTGTATTCTGTTATGACTGGGTCAGACACGAACTGGAATTTCCGAAGAGACTTTTGAATCTCAAATGGGAATCTCTCAATACTTTTTAATTTCATTTAAGAAGGAACTTTTCCCCTAATTCCATATTCCATATCCCATAATCCATCTTCCATTCATCACTGATTCCTTCTTTTTAGGGCAAGTCTGCTTAGTTAAGTTTTGCCCCTTTAATTAACTAGTTATCAAAAAAATATTTTTATGACAGAGACACAACAAGATTTGGCTATCCTTGAACAACTGGCTGAGGCCAAACAAAACTTTTCCCGGGAAGTCGGAAAGGTCATTATAGGACAAAAAGAGATCCTGAATCATATGCTCATTGCACTTTTAGCGAAGGGGCATTCTCTCCTGGTGGGCGTGCCGGGTTTGGCAAAAACATTACTCATTAAAACTTTATCTGATGTGTTGGATCTCTCCTTCAAGCGCATTCAGTTCACACCAGATCTCATGCCCAGCGATATCACTGGAACTGAACTTATCGATGTGGATCCCAATTCGGGACAACGGTCATTCCGGTTTTACAAGGGACCCATTTTTGCCAATATTGTTTTAGCGGATGAGATCAACCGGACACCGCCAAAGACACAGGCAGCTTTGTTGGAAGCTATGCAAGAACATAAGGTAACCACAGGGGGGCAAACTTACGATCTCGATGAACCCTTCTTTGTTTTGGCTACCCAAAATCCGATCGAGCAGGAAGGAACCTACCCCTTGCCGGAAGCACAGTTGGACCGATTCATGTTTAACCTGAATATTGATTACCCATCCACAGCGGATGAGATTGCTATTGTTCGGGAGACAACCACGACCGAACCCAAAGTTCTAAAACCGATCATGACAAAACAGGAGATTGCCTCCTATCAAGACCTGGTTCGACGTGTACCTGTGGCGGATAATGTGGTGGAATATGCTGTAAAACTTGTTGGTGCTACACGACCGAATTCAGATGGCTCTCCGGATTTTATCCAGCGTTTCGTTGATTGGGGCGCTGGTCCGCGTGCTTCTCAATATTTGGTATTGGGTGCAAAAGCAAAATCCATTTTGGAAGGACGGCCCACACCCAATATTAATGATATCCGAGACATGGCTTTACCCATTCTTCGGCACCGTGTTCTTCCTAATTTCAACGCGGAAGCGGAAGGAATGAAGGTAGAAGACATCTTGAATCAATTGTTGGACACCATCACAGAATAAAATGATGTCAACTGCCGACAAACGAAAATACCTTCAACCGGAAACGGTGGCTATGTTGAATTCCATGGCGCTACGGGCTCGGCTCGTGGTAGAAGGATACATTATCGGCCAGCACCGAAGTCCCTATCATGGATTTTCCGTGGAATTTGCCGAGCATCGTGCTTATGGCTCCGGGGATGAAATTCGGCACATCGATTGGAAATTGTACGGGAAGACGGATCGTCTTTATGTAAAGCGGTATGAAGAAGAAACCAATCTCCGCGCCCACCTGATTCTGGACACGAGCCGTTCCATGCTTTATGCCAGTGGGTCGGTCTCTAAACTGAATTATGCCAATTCACTCATTGCTGCCTTCTCCTATTTAATGATCAATCAGCAGGATGCGGCAGGGTTGGTTCGGTTTTCTGATAAGATCGATTCATTTATTCCACCCAAATCCAAACCAAGCCACTTGAATGCGATCCTGACTCAATTGGATGATGAAAAAGCAGGGAATGATACCAAGATCGAACCGGTGCTTCATGAAATGGCAGATCGAATTAAAAAGCGCGGATTGGTTGTTTTGGTGCCTGATCTTTTTGATGATCCTGAACAGATCATGAATGGATTGAAACATTTTCGACATCAAAAACAGGAAGTTATCGTTTTCCATATTTTGGATCGGAAAGAACTGGAATTTGATTTTAACACCCGGACCAAATTCCTGGATATGGAAACAGGCGAAGAGATCACCACAGAACCCTGGCATATCCGCTCCAGTTATACGGATCTGATCTCAAGGCTGCAGGATTATTATCGAATAGAATGCCGCCAGCATTTGATCGACTATGTCCCCATTTTCACGGACCAGAACCTGGATCTTGGTCTGACGGAATATTTAAATAAACGAAAAAAACTCGGATAGGGTGAAAAGCTGAAAAATCAAAAAAATTGAAGGTTAAAGCAGAAATAATATTTTAGGTTTCAGCGTTTCAACTTTCTGGTTTTACCCATTAAAACCCTTCAGCTACATCCCTTTTATAACGGATCAATTCCAGGGTTTTCTTGTAGGTCTCTTTATTATCAATATCAATGATCATGACTGATTTGATCTTTTTTTCTGATTTCCGGTACCAGCGGGCTGCTTTTTCCAGATCTTTTTCAAACCCTTCAGCCCCATTCAAATAATTGTCGCCAAGGCCTTCGTATGACCGGGCCATCCCCAATGCTGCTTCAAAATCATCTTCATTTAAATAATAAGCTTCATCAAATGCTTTTTCTGATTCTTCGAAGTTTTGCATTTGGCTATGGATCACACCCAGGTTAAAGTAAAGATCAGCTTTCACGATCTTATCTTCTTCGTTGGAAATGGCATTTTCAAACACTTCAATGGATCTTTCTTTTTGTTCCAAATCGTAGTAGGTACCCGCTAATTCACGAAGAACCTTGCTGTTGGATGGTTCAATGGATGCTGCTTTTTCGTAATAGGGCAGCACATCTTCTGAAGAAACACCCGCTTTCACCAGTATTTGACCTGCACTGAAATTGGCGTCAAAACTTTCCGGATTCTTTTCAACAGCAGTTAATGCCGCTTCTTTTGCCGCTAATGTATCTCCGATATCGAAATAACATTTCGCCAGCGTCGCATGGGTATTAGCATCGGTGGGATTAATGATAGCTGCATTTTGAAAATGGGAGATAGCCGTTTCAAGGTATTGGGGTTTATTATCCGGATCTTCCTGGATCTTCTTGAATTGCTCAACGCCTACATTGAATTCTTTGGCCCAGTAAAACTCGGTATAATTATCCACCGCATCCCCTACTGAAATAAAGGTTCCTCGCACTTCCACCACTTTATCGGGGTTGATGGACATGGCTTTATCGAACATAGCAACCATATTTGTCCAATTGCCATCCTGTGCATGGATCTCCAAGCCTAGGACAACCGGGATTTCAGGATTATCAGGTTCAACAGCCATGGCTTTGGGTAACCACTCTGCAGCTTTTGCAAAATCAGATTGTTGGATCGCCAATTTGGCAGTGGTGTATTCCTGGCTTGAACAAGCTACCATTATCATGGAAAGCGTGAAAAGTATTGCCAGAAATATTGATTTTTTAGTTAGCATATTTTCCTCAATAAATAAACGATTAAAGCCACCGAATTTACCTGAATTCGGATTATGCTTCCAAAGGATTGTGTAAATAGGGTTATTAGGGGATGTTTATTAATTAGCAGTTGTATTTTTTTATTTGAAAAACTTTATTCTTAAGAAATTTATTTTATCAATACCAAATTGCGCACCCGATTGCTGAATAATTTCTTCAGCCAATAATCCTCCAATCTCACTGGCTCTTTTAGTAGAATATCCTTTGGCTAGTGCTGTTAAAAATCCGGCTGCATACATATCACCTGCACCAGTGGAATCAATTGCTGAAATGGGTTGCGGTGGCAGGTGATACTTTTTCCCATCATCCAATACTAAGGATCCTTTTTCCCCAAGTTTAATTCCTGCACGATGTACAATTTTCATCAATTCGTCTGCAGATGAATCAACATTTTCCGAATCAAACAAGATGGCAAGTTCGGCGTAATTTGCAAAAACAACATCCACATCCTGCTCAATCATTATTAAAAATTCATCTTTGTTTCTATCAACTGCAAATGGGTCCGCCACATCGAAAACAATTTGAACATTATTTTCCTTTGCAATGGAAATGGCTTTTTTAATGGCTGCCTTTTGGGATTCGGTGTCCCACATATATCCTGTAAAATAAAAAAAGGTTGATTGGGATAATTTTCCAGCATCCACATCATTTTCGGAAAATTCTCTGCATATGCCCAAATGGGTATTCATGGTACGTTCACCATCCGGAGTCACTAAAATAATACTGGATCCAGTGGGGCCGCATCCTTGTACCAAGCCAGATAAAACGCCAAATTTCTCAGCTTGGCGGAGATAAATATCACCAAATTCATCCTGTCCAATTTTCCCGGCAATCAGGGAAGTTGTACCAAGTCCTGCACAGGCTAACATTGTATTGGGTGCAGAACCACCCGGAAAATATTTAGTATTACAATTTTTAAAATAATTGATAATTTCTTTTTGACGGATTTCATCAACAAGGTGCATCACGCCCTTATCAAGATTCAGTGCTTTAAGGTCACCGTCCGTGGCTTGAATGACAATATCGATTAATGGGTTTCCGATGCCATAAATGGAAAGTGGGCGTGTTTTCATTGATTAAAGATGTGGTTAATAATGAATATTTTGGGATCGTTATGAAGTATTTCTTGGATCTTTATGATTTTTTTCACAACTTGGATTTCACCTATAAAAATTCGCCTATCATAACTAACAAGTTTACGTTTTTTCCGAAATCACCCCAATGTGAAACTTGTCACATTTTATTATTTAAAACTTGACCGTAAAAATCTCAAAAATGTATATTTGGCAACCATGGTATCAAGAACCTTTGCCATCATCACCGATATCCACTCCAATTTGGCATCACTGACTCATGCCATCTCACTCATTGAGAAAAGAGAGGGGATCGATCAGATCATCTGTCTGGGAGACTGTTTTGCCCTGGGTCCGGAACCAGAAGAAACGCTAAAGATGCTCAAATCCATTCCGGATTGCATTTTTATCCGAGGGAACCATGATCGATATTTGGTGGAAAAACTCTGGGAAGACGAATTGCCATCCCTGGAAGGTATGGACCCTTACGATCCCATTTGTCAAGCCATTGTCCAGAATGAAAAATGGACCGCTGATGTGCTGGGAGAAGATGGAGTTGAATTTGTCAATGCCATGAAGATTGCCCATCGGGAGATTGTTGGAACAACCCTTATCGAGTTCACCCACGCATGGTACAAACGGGACGATGAACCGCCTTCTATAACGGAAGCTATCAACTGGCGTAACCATGTGATCGAAGCCAACCCGGAGATAAAAAAAGTTGTTTTTATTCATGGCCATGTTCATGTTCCCAGACACCAGATCATAGAAAACCTGACCATCCTTTGCCAAGGCGCCACGGGCATGCCATTCGATCGGGATCAGCGTGGATCTGTGGCTTTTCTCACCGTGAATGATACCGACATCATCTGGGACGTGGTTCGGTATGATTACGACCGCCAATCGACCCTAAACCGGTTGGCCGATCGTAAACCACCCTTCTTTACTAATTTGCAGAATACGATCAAATTCGCATCCGTCCGAAACGACCTTTAAGTCAAATTTCACCCGCATCCGGTCGTAATTTTCTCGACTGAATTTTCAACTAAAATGATTTATTTCGACCACAGCGCAACCACACCCGTACATCCTGATGTTTTGGATCTTATGAATTCAATCCAAAAAGGTGTGTATGGGAATCCATCCAGTATTCATAAACTGGGACGAAAAGCAAAATCTGTGGTAGAAAATGCCCGAAAACAGGTGGCAAAATCTATTGGAGCCGCACCCAATCAAATCATCTTTACCAGCGGCGGCACCGAAGCAAACAACCAGGTTTTTTGGTCACGGATAAATCAGGATAAGAAACATGTGATCTCCGACACCATCGAGCATCCCGCAGTTCTAAATGCATTATCTCAAATCGCAATATTTGGGATTGACCACGATCTTGTGACCGTGAATGAAAAAGGCTGTGTATCCATCACGGATCTTGAATCTGCCATCACTGAAAATACTGGACTCATTTCTATTATGCTGGCCAACAATGAAGTTGGAACCATGCAACCATTGAAAGAGATAACTGAATTAGCGCATGAAAAAAATATCCTTGTTCATACCGATGCGGTCCAGTGTCTGGGGAAAATGCCCATTGATGTGAATAATCTCGGAGTGGATTTCTTGAGCCTCTCTGCCCACAAATTTTACGGACCGAAAGGAATCGGTATTCTTTATTTCAAAAATAAGGAATCCCTTTCAGCACTCATGATCGGAGGCGGACAGGAAAGCGGACTCCGTGCCGGAACCGAAAATATTGGATCCATTGCCGGCATGGGATTGGCCGCTGAACTCGCAACAGACGAATTGGGAAATCACATAACAGAATTAAAATCATTCGAATCCAGTTTTAAATCCGAACTACTCTCCTTTTCCCCCAATGCTATTTTTAATGGCGATCCAGAAAACAAACTTCCCGGATTGGTAAGTGTTTCATTCCCCGGATATCGGTCGGATATTCTTCTCGCTAAATTGGATCGTGTAGGAATGGCAGTATCCAGCGGCTCGGCTTGTGGAGCCGGAGAGGTGAAACCATCCGGTGTTCTTTCCGCCATGGGTGTGGACGATAAAACCAATATTTCCACCCTTCGTTTCAGCTTTGGAGCCTCCAATACATCCGAGCAGGTGGACCTGCTTCTTTCAGAACTCAAAACCATTCTCACAGACTGATGGGACACCTTGCAGTGGGCATGAGCGGTGGCGTGGATAGTGCAGTAGCCGCATCCATTCTCGTTGAACATGGCTACGATGTGGAAGGATTGTTCATGAAAAACTGGGAAGAAGATTCCGAATACTGCAATGCTGAAGAAGATTATAAAGATGCACTCCAGGTTTGTGATACTCTGGGTATTCCACTTCGGTCGGTTAATTTCGCGAAAGAATATTGGGATCGAGTTTTTCAGCATTTTTTGGAAGAATACAAAGCAGGGCGGACACCCAATCCGGATATTCTTTGTAACACGGAAATAAAATTCAAGGAATTCTTACATTACGCTCAAGATATGGGCGCAGAAAAAATTGCCACCGGGCATTATGTCCGCAATAAAGAAGTAGCTGGAAAAGTGCAACTCTTGAAAGGGCTCGATCCAGGAAAAGACCAAAGCTACTTTTTATATGGATTGAACCAGGAACAGATCTCCAGCGCACTTTTCCCCATTGGTGACTTGAAAAAACCAAATGTACGTGAGAGTGCAAAAAAACTGGGATTTGACAATTTCGATAAAAAAGACAGTACGGGCATTTGCTTTATTGGAGAACGGGATTTTAAAGAATTTCTCCAGCAATATATCCCGGCTCAACCGGGGATCATGGTCACATCTGACGGGAGAAAGGTGGGTGAACATGACGGACTCATGTATTATACTTTGGGTCAGCGGAAAGGATTAGGGATTGGCGGTGGGCATAGCGAGAGCGAAGGCGCCTGGTATGTCTTGGACAAAGATCTTGAGAATAATGAATTGATCGTAGGACAAGGGCACGACCATACCGGCCTTTATCAAAAATGCCTCACGGCGTCGGCTGTTCATTGGATCTTCGGCGAAGCACCGGAAAATGAAAACCTGAATGCAAAGATTCGCTACCGGGCGAAAGATGCGACCTGCCGAATTACCGATTTGAATGATGCCGAAATATCCGTTGAATTTGAAGAGCCACGATTTGCCATAGCACCGGGACAATCGGTGGTGTTTTATGAGAATGATGTTTGCCTGGGCGGGGCTGTGATTGATAAGGCATTTAATTAATTATTTTAATAATCTTCTTCTCTTCTATTTTGGAACAAATATATCTGTATTAAATTCTTTATTCCATGAAACGAATTTTAATACCATTTATCACTACAATTTTTCTGTCTGGGATCATCCTGGCCCAATTCCGCATTGATGTGCCGACCCAGACATTACCCACCAATCTGAATGGCGAATTGGATGCACAACCATCCCTTTCCCTTTTTGATCCTGCCCGATTTGACATGAGCTACGGCTTTAGTATGTCCATGATGTCCATGGGCGGACAATCCGTTTCTATGGCAGGGTTCACCAACCGTATCACCTATATGGCCATGAACAATTTGAGATTAGATGCAAACGTGACGCTTTACAAAACACAATTGCCCTTCCAACAGCAAGGTGCGCTCATGAATCAACTGGATGTGGCTTATGATGCGGGCATTACATACCAACCCACAAAAAATTCATTTCTGCAACTTCGGTTTCAGAGATATCCACACATACAAAGATACCAAACCCTTTCACCCTTCAACCCGAGGTTCATTAAATAAGTGGCAAGACAAAAAGGCTCCCGTCACAAAAAGAAAACCCAATCCCAAAGCATGACCCTGAACGCTGCCATCGGCATCGTAGGCGTTCTTCTCTTGGGATTTATTTATTCCTTCTCCCGTAATGTAACTCATAGCGGTGTTCCTATCGAAGTCACCTTTCCAAAGATTGAGGCTCAATCTCTTGCTGTAGAGGTTTACCAGGCAAATCCCATTCAGAATATTAAAGTCGAAGTATTGAACGGATGCGGGATCAAGGGTATTGCTGCACGTACTGCAGATTTCCTACGGTCCCATCAGGTGGATGTGGTTCGCTCCGACAATGCAGACCGTTACGATTATCCGAATACAGTGATTATCAGTCGGAATGAAAATGTGGAAAGCCTGAAAGCCGTTTCAAGATCCTTTGGCATTGCCATGAATGATGAAACCCATATCCTGATCGTCCCTGATGAATCCATGGGCGTGGATGTGACAGTAATCCTGGGGAAGGATATTTACGATTTCCCTGAACTATCAAGCCTGATCCCAACCGACCCATAAATGCCCGAACCCTCTCCGGATTTTGTCTCCGACCTCCCTCTTTTAAAACAGATCCTCGATCTTGCCTTTGAGAAAAAAGCGGTAGAATTGGTGGCCATGGATGTTCGGGGTCTTTCGTCGTTCACAGATTTTTTTATTATTTGTTCCGGTGATTCGGAGCCGCAGGTAAAAGCCATTACCGATAACATCAGGAGGGGCACGCCACAAAAACCTCACCATCTTGAAGGCTATGAAAATTTGAATTGGGTGCTTTTGGATTACTTCGATATAGTAGTTCATGTATTCGGAAAAGACGAAAGAGATTATTATAATATTGAAAAATTGTGGGCTGATGCACCCATGACCGAATTCAGCCATGAAGCACCTGAAACAACAGATCACTGACTCAGTCTCTGCTGCACTTACTTCCCTTTCCTTTCCAGAAAAGGAATTCTCCCTGTCACCGCCAAAAAACCCGGAATTCGGGGATCTATCCACAAACATTTCTCTTTTACTCTCACGGGATCTCGAGAAGCCACCTTTAGAGATTGCCCAATCCATTGTCGATGAGTTGAAAAAAAACATTCCGGAATACGTT
Source organism: Fidelibacterota bacterium (assembly GCA_015658495.1). Lineage (GTDB taxonomy): Bacteria > Fidelibacterota > Marinisomatia > Marinisomatales > UBA1611. The sequence goes on from DQOT01000148.1 coordinate 12,413, forward strand.
TCTGAGATTACGGTTACACCTCCGGGATTTATCAATTTTAAAGTACCAGAATCATTTTATCAATCGAAAGTGAATTCCATTTTGGATGCGGGGGATTCTTTTGGCAAAGGCGTCCATGGAACCGGAAAAACAGCCAATGTGGAATTCGTCAGTGCAAATCCAACCGGACCGCTCACCGTAGGTCATGGTCGAAATGCCGTTCTCGGAGATACGGTATCAAGCCTATTGGAATGGCAGGGATTTGAGGTGACACGGGAATATTATTTTAATGATGCCGGGCGACAAATGCGAATTCTCGGCCAATCGGTTGAAGCACGATATTTTGAGATTTTAGGTAAGGAATTTGAATTTCCTGACGAGGGGTATCAGGGCGGTTATATCAAGGATATTGCCCAAGATATTCTCGATAACACAGGGAGCAATCTCCCCGCAGGTGATTCAAGTTTTAAAGAAAAAGCGGAAGAATCCATTTTTGAGGACATTAAAAAAAGTCTTCTTAATCTTGGGATCCATTTTGACCAGTTCACGAATGAAAAAACATTCTACGAAAATGGTGAGATTGACAAATTACTGGGCGAATTGCGGGATAAGGATCTGATCTACGAAAAGGAGGGTGCCACATGGTTTAAAACAACCGCCCTTGACAAGGAGCAGGATCGTGTTTACATCAAAGGCACGGGCGAGCCCACCTATCGCTTGCCGGACACGGCTTATCACCGTGACAAGATCAATCGTGGTTTTGATCTCATTATCGATATTTTTGGCGCGGATCATGCGGATACCTATCCAGATGTTATTTCGGCGTTGCAAGCGTTGGGATTAAAAACAGATCATATCAAAGTGCTACTTTATCAATTTGTAACTTTACTCCGAGGTGGCGAGAAAGTAAAAATGTCCACCCGGAAAGCCAATTTTGTCACCATGGATGAGTTGGTGGATGAAATGGGTGCCAATGTGGTTCGCTACTTTTTCATCATGCGCAGCATGAATACTCATTTGGATTTTGATCTCGACCTTGCAGCAGATAAATCGGACAATAATACGGTCTTTTATCTTCAATATGCTCATGCGCGCATCTGTAATATTATTAAACATGGGAAAGATTCCGGATTGGAATTAACGCCGGATTTCGATTCAACTCTTTTATCCCATCCCGATGAAATTAACCTGCTTCAGCACATGGCGCGATTCCCGGAATTAATGGACTTTGCTTACGAAAGCCTGGAACCACAGATCCTGGCCAACTATCTCCAGGAACTGGCAACACGATTCCACAAATTTTATGGACAATGTCATGTTATCACAGAGGATAGAACGCTTTCAAATGCCCGTTTAGCACTGGTTACATCTGTAAAAGTCATTATGGGTAATGGCCTAAAAATTCTCGGAATTACCGCACCTGAACGCATGTAATGACCGATTTCATCCATTCCGAATTCCAATTTTTCTTTCTTTGTCTGACAACATTTTTCACCTTGATTAACCCCATCGGAATTGCACCGCTTTTGTTGGTGATGCCAGAGCGATTCTCAAAGGAAGAAAGGATAAACATTGCAGGAAAAGGTTCCCTGACTGCTTTATTAACCTTGATTATTTTTTCGATTTTGGGCTCCGTTATTTTCAACTTTTTCAGAATCACAATCGAAGCATTTCAGATTATGGGTGGTATTTTGTTTTTCAGAAGTGGGCTTCGAATGCTGGAAGCAAAAATTGGGCGCTCTCGAACTACACCTAAAGAACTGGAAGAATCCCAGGAAAGCGATGATATTGCAATCAGTCCTATTGGAATCCCATTGATTGCAGGACCGGGCGCCATAACAGCTTCTATGCTGCTGTCCAGCCAAACACCACAACTTTATAGTTATGCCACTTTGGGATTATCTATTTTTCTTGTCCTGTCTGTGGTTTATTTGATCTTAAGAAATGGCGATCTTCTGATGAATGCCTTGGGGCAAACCGGTATGAGGGTTATTCAAAGATTGATGGGATTGGTTTTGATGGTTATCGCGGTTCAATTCGTGATTAATGGTTCCGTTTCTGTTGTGACTCCCTTGATTTCCCCATTACTTTAAAAGCAGCATTTTCTGGATTTGGGTTTCTTGCCCGGCCCTTAATTGTAAAAAATAAATCCCCGTACTGACCCGATTTCCAACATCATTGGTTCCCTGCCATGTGAATTTGTGCCGGCCAGCTTGAACCTTATTTAAATCCAAATGACGAACGGTTCTCCCAAGAAGGTCATAAATAATAATATCCACATTACTAATCTCAGGCAAATCATAACGTATGGTTGTTACGGGATTAAACGGATTCGGATAATTATTATAAACCATGAATTTGTCCGGAAGGATTTCCACGTCAACGGATGCAATTCCCTCAGCCAGGGAAACGCCGTTATTATCCAAGAATTTATATTGAATTTGCGCCTGAAAATATTCCTGTTCTGTTTCAGGCAGAATTAATGTCAGTGTGGAATCAAATCCACGATGGTCTGCCATGGAAAATTGCTTAAGCCCTGAACTTGTATCAGTCACCGTGAACATGAATGATGTTTTTGTTGGCCTTACAAAATCTATATCCAGTGCATTTAAGTTGGACTCACCCATTAGTATTTCTGCCATGGCAGTTTTTTCAGGTAGGCTGATGGTTGCTTTTCTTCCTTTTACCTTCATTTTCAGATCGGTGGAGATTCTGGCGGCTGATGTTGTATCAAAGGCTAAGTTGAAATACCGCCAATGCCACATTTTTCCAAATGCGGACAAATCCGTTAAATTGGCTTCTCCATCAAGTGCTGGACGAACATGTGGGGGATCATCTCTAAATGGACCCAGATCCGTTGCCGGCCAGGATTGATTAAAAGCCAGAATATCTTCCACGGTAATGTCATAGTCATTATTCAAATCAGCCCAGAGTTTGGAATAAAAATGGAGCGTATCCGTAACCCAAAGGGTATTGTAAGCCACCGCACTGTCCACAATGACCGTCACTGTATCATAACTCGCCAGGGTATCCGTCCAAATAACTGTGATGACAGAATCCCCGTATTCATGTGATGCCATAAAATTTGAATCTACAATTGAATTCACAGACAGATCATAAACGTAGATGGGTCGATTGAATTTGATGGTGAGTGTATCGTTATTGAGAACGGAAAGAAATCCCGCAGAATCTGAAACAACATTCGGTGTAATTTTATTGACAACCGGAAAACTATCATCAAAATAAACACCATCTGTTCTTGCTGAGAAGGATTTATTGGTTGCCAAATCAGTGGCTTTGATGTACGTATAATACAATGTGTCCCGGACTAAACTTAATCCAGTTACTGTCATGCTGTCTGTACTATCCGAACGCATCCAATTCAGAATATTGGTTGTATCTTCTCCTGTTCCAATGGCTATTTCATAAAAATCAATTTCTGTATTATCCGTAAAGTTTGACCAAATATAACTGAGTCGTGTAGAATCAATGGCATAATCCAGATCCATAACCCAATACCCATCCATGATTGATCCCGTATCCGGATTTTGTGTATCAATGTAAATACTGTTTCCCCAGATTGTGTCAGAATAATTTCCAGCAGAATCACGCACAAAAACACCTCCGAAGTAAATGCCGTCATTGGATAAACTCAATCCGCCCATCCCCGCTAAAGAACCCTGATCAGAAAGTGTCCAATCCAACACATCCGTCGAATTTGAGTCCGTACCCAGCCCCACATAGGCATCCCTTAAGCCTGCAAGGGAATCAAACTGTGTCCAATACAGCGTGATTGAGTCAGACTGATTATAATAATCAATGTCCTGTCCTTCATTTCCTTCCAACAGATTTGTGACCGACGGATTTGTTTTGTCCAATGTAACGGAACTGCCATTCATGGATGATAAAACCTGATCACCCTCATTGCCTGCAGTATCATTATAGGTGATATAAAACGGGATTTGGCCTTCAGAATCAGTGGATAGAATTGTTTTTGTTATTGTCCAGGTTAACCCGGCATTAACGCCTGTACCTATCAATGAATCTAAAATTATGACAGCAGTTGCAGATGAAAGTCCTTCGCTGCCCGTAAAATTCAAGGAAATATTATCAGAGACTTTGGCCCAAGTTGTATCTAACGCATTATCAGAATGGATAGTAACTTCTGTTAGAGATGGTACTGTTTCATCAATATGAAGCGTTGTATTATCCGTTGTTCCTACTGTTTCATTCCCGGCCAGGTCTCTTGCGATCGCCGTGAATTGTGCATTTTCACTTTCTGCGAATCCTTCCATGGCTGTGAATTCCGGTCTTGTTATTTCGAGTTCCTGAGCACTTGTACCAAACCCGCCAGTGATGGGTATTTCATCTCCGAGATTTATATACGTATCTTCCCCAAATCTAACTTGGGGTTGAAAGGTACCGCCAATCAAGGTTTCATCATCGGGGACAGGCACGCGTAATGTGATGGAGTCATTACCCGCATTCCAATATCCAAAAACAACATTCCCCCCCGAAACAAAGACCGTATCCAATTCAAAATCGGCTGGCGGTGTCATATCAAATAAGACAGATGTTTCATTGGTTGTTTCTTCCACCGTATCCCCAATATTTCCCACCAAGTCGGAAAACCCAATTTCGAATTCGATATATCCCTCTGCTTCGGTTCCATCCATAATTCGCCAAAAACGGAAAGGAGTCCTAGACTCGTTTTCAAAAGTAGTGTCTGCTTCAAACCCCGCAATGAGTACATTTATTATTAAAAGATCCTCATCTGAAATGAAATCAAGGAAAAGCGTGTCTTCAATAATCGCCAATCCCCTATCCATGTCATTGGTTGATGAGAAAGAAACAGTTGTGAGAGTTGGTTTTGTGCCATCAAAACGAACGACACTACCATCCGTTGTAGAAGAAACATCAGTTCCCATATTTCCTGCTGTATCACCAAACACAATATTAAATGAAACCAGGCCGTCACTATCAGAATCCTGAAAAGAATAAGTTGATATCCAATTCCTGTTTGAGCCACTATGAGTCGCATCCTGGTTTGAGATCTGCACCTTGATTGAATCCAATCCTTCTGCCGATGAAAATGTTAGGGTATCTGTGTCACCCACTTTTGCCAAGGAATCCGCGATGGTATTATTGGTGCGTTGAGTTACAGGTGCCAGTGTGGGTAAAATTTCGTCAATATGAATAGTGGAGGAACTGGCAGATCCAGTCGTTGTATTTCCAGCTTTATCCCATATAATTGCCCGAAAGGTGGTATTCCCATTTTCGATATAATCAGATACACTTTCAAAATCCGCTTCCGATACTGAGATTAATTTGTCAGTCCCAAGATCACTTTCTTCGATACTAACTGTATCGGCTAAGTTGGAATAACCACCGCCAAAGGATGTTTGGAGTTGAATTCCTCCATTGGGCAATGTTTCATCATTCGGTATTGGAATAACAATATCTAGCGTTTGATTGGATGCATTCCAATACCCTGCTACTTCAATCCCATTTTTAGAAACCACATCTCCAAGGGTGAAATCATCCGGTGGCGTCATATCAAATAATACAGAACTGCCATTCGTGGTTGCTGAAACCGTATTACCGGCATTTCCAACCCAATCCACGAAATCAAAAATAGAAAATGGGATAAATCCTTCTGCCTCGCTGCCTGTCATTTCATAAACAGCATTGTACACACTGCCGGAGGCAAAGGTTAAGTCAGGTGAATTGCCGGCGATGGTTACACTCAATGTGCGCAAGGTTTCAACCGATGTGAATTGCAGATACAGGGAATCACCCATGATGCATATAGTTGTGTCGAGATTATTGTTACTGAATAATGCCACAAACGGCAATGTTGGCGATGTGCCATCAAACCGAACCTGTGAACCATCTTGCGTTGCGGTGAGTGTGTTTGATGGGTTCCCGGCGGAATCCGTCATTGAAATAGTAAACGTTACCCAGCCCTCTGTATCTGATTCTGTAAAAGTGTGTGTCGTGGAAAAATTTAGTCCATCCTGAGAGGGTGTTTTTACAGATCCTGCCAATTCAACACTTAAGTCCCGGTGAACTTCACTAATCGTAAATGATAATGTATCCACGGTGCCAATACCGGCCAATGAATCTCCATACACATTATTGGTGGCCATCCGGGTTGATGAAAATTCGGGAATAGTTTTATCAAATTGAACATTTGTATTATTTGTGGTTGTATCCGCATCCGGCCCTGTGGCACCACCCAGATCTGAGTAGCTGATTAAAAATGGAATATCACCCTCATCATTACTATCATCCATAACATGGTATCCCTGGTACTGCGCCATGGAAAGTTCGTTATAGCTTGATGCTACACCGGCAATGGTTATGGTAATATTGTCCAATACTTCCGATGCAGTGAAGGTAACAAAGACCGAATCTCCAACCTTAGCCCAAGAGGAATCTGAATTGTTTGATGCAATGGATGCAATGTCAATTTCCGGCGGATAGATATCATGATTCACATAACTTCCATCTGTGGTGGCTGTCACTTGAATCCCGGGATTGCCAGCCCGGTCCTTAAAATCAATTGTATATTCCAAAATGCCTTCTGGTTCACTGCCGGTCAGGGTGAGAGTCGCTGTGTAACTGCCATCAGATTCAGTCAAGTTTGTGGCAAGTCCGGCAATTGTAACAACAATCGAATCCAGGATTAACGGTTCATCCGGCGTAAATGTTAAATATATTTCATTGCCACCGATAGCAATTAATGTATTATTTTCATTATTGGATTCAATATGAACCAGATCCAGAGTCGGAGCTGTCCTGTCAAAAATAACCAAACTTTCATCGGTTGTTCCCGTAACTGGGTCACTTTCTAATTCAACTTGATCTGTTACAATAATTTCAAAGGTAATTTCACCTTCCGGGTCTGATTCCGTCATTTTATATTTTGCAGTATAAACTTGACCTCCGAGATCTGCAATGGTTGCGGATTGTGTTACAATTGTAGCAGTTTGTGATGTGAGAGTTTCTTCACCGGTGAAGGTTACAGTTACAGTATCGCCTACTTTGGCCCACTCAGTATCGGGATTATTGGATAAAATGGTCACTGGATTTATTGTGGGCTGCGTATTATCAAAGGTTACCTCTGTTTCATCCGTGGTGGTACTAGAACCCTCTGTAGGATTTCCTCTAGAATCTGTAAGCGTGTCAATTTGGAATGGAATAACACCTTCCGTATCACCCTCTTGCATTTCGTATGATGCT
>DQOT01000020.1 GCA_015658495.1 Fidelibacterota bacterium
AACCACGAGAAGATTTAAAGGAATAATAACAAAAATCAAAAAAGAGCATACCAATAATCCCACTTTTTAAAAGGGGGTCGGTGGATATCAAAAACAGGGATGCTCTTTGACTTAATACAACTCATCCAAAAAATCATTAACATTTTAACAAATTAGTACTCCAGCACTCCATCGTCAGTCCACTTCCACATCTACGGCGCCGATCCCCACAGAAATATCCCGCGTGATGGTGGGGCGATTTTCTTTCCATTCATTACTTACATATTTATTTTTCCCCTTGGACATCAAGCCATCCACATCCACAGTACTCAAAAAAGAATGATCCACCCGGAGTTTAATATTCACATCTTTCGGCAATATTAATTCTAATGAGCCCAGTCCCACCTCAATGGAAAGATCCATATCTTCATTAAATTTTCCACGGAGATCAATAGTGGCTGAGCCCAACCCCACGTGGAGGCTAAATTTCCGTGTATTAAGATTTCCCAAACCATAGCCGTTAAAATCGCCCAATCCACTGGAAATACTCACCTGTTCGCAGATGATTTTATTGGATCGGTCCATTTCCAGTTTTACATCGCTTAACCCGCAATCTAATTCAAAATATGAAAGAGACAAATCGGTAATGTCGATATTTGCTTCGCCGAGTCCGAAGTCCATTTGCAATTCAGTCGGAATTTCTTTCGCTAATTTGAATTCCATGGCATTATGGAAATCTCCGCCCAAATTAAAATCATCAAAATCAATCCCATCATTGCGCCAATGAGCATCCCCAGTCTTACCATCGATAGTTAGAAATGCTTTTTTTCCAGATGATGAAAAATTCACTTCTGTTTTTGTTTGTTCAGGGTCGTATTCGATGATACCTGAAATTGTTTTAGGTTTATCATGCGCACGAATCGTGAGCTCACCAAGCCCGAATTCTATGTCCATTTCAAGGGTCTCATATTCATTGAGATCATATTTATAATAATCCCGAATGAAATCATCATCTGATTGAGCGAGAGATAGAGTGAAGTCAAAAAGGAGAGCTATGTATTTCATCTTCCCTGTCCTAAAAATTAAAGTTCAATCGCACCGTTGATTCAATCGGTCCATCATTACCCAAGGGTTTTGCGAAATTGAAACCCATTTTCAATCCGTCTCCATCATCCCAGCCAAAGCCGATCCCTCCAGATTGAAGCAATGTATTATACTGTTCAGAAATAGGTTTCATATCCACCAAGTCAGGCGAATTGTAAGCCATGCCCCCATCATAGAATAGTTTTACCATGAACCAGGTATCAGTGAATTCTTCCGTGAAAACCAATTCTGTGTTCATTTGCGCCATATGGTTTCCTACTTGTGATTTATAACCTTGGGCACTCACGGACCCCAAACCGCCAATGCCGAACTGCCGATAAATAGGTAATGATTCAGAACCCATTCCCAAAATGAGCCGATTTCGTAAAACAACGCCTTCCGACACCTCCCAATTTGCCATAGCAATATGTATCAAACGTAAGGATGGATCAGCTAGTGTAGAATCATTCTTTTTTAAGGTCATTTCTACTTCTGATAAAATAGCCAACCCGGTCTTGAGTGGGGAATAAGATGCAGTTCTGAATGCTGCAACGCCTTCCAGGTATTCTACATTTGTTGAATCCATGAATGGGTTATTTCGTAAGGCATTACTTTCGTTGGTGAAACTCCAAAGATCTTGATCTACCGGGATCTCGCTTTGGGTGGCACGGACAAATTTTCCCTTCACCTTTAAATATGAGAAATCAAATCCAAAGCCTGCTTCGAATCCGGTTTCATCCCATCGATCATAAAAATCCTGCCGACCTAAAAATCCTGCCCACGAATTTTCTTTTTCCGGGAGTCTAAATTCATCGTCAGTTCGCACTGTTTTAAATCCACTGGCAAAAAGTGTTGCAGATCGATTTTTCAGAAGGGAAGACTCCAATGTAGTTCGCCCAATGAATTCACCCGAACTAAACCGATATCCCAGTGAAAAACTTAATCGGATCAAGGATTCATCTCCGTGATCCCAATTCCAATTCAACGGTACAAAGCGCAATCCTTCATTCCGGTTATATTCAAAAACGTCCGGTTGTGGATGAACCCAGCCATCGCTGGTGCGTTGAGAGAATGTTGAGATTCCGAAATTCTTTTTTCCTGATTCTGCCGAGTCTGTAAAAGTTTCCCGATAGATGAGACCCTGGTCCAAACTGGCTTCAACAATTTTTCCATTTATCTGTGCCCCTCCGTCGGTTTGAACATCGCCGCCAATAGCAACAATTTTACCATTTATGACTGCGGATGAAAAAATATGAACATCGCCACCGATGACGGTAATTTGACTTTCCACTGTGCCATAGACAGTGAGTCCACCACCTAAAATTCGAATATTTTTGGTTATGATCTCTGAAGAATCAATGGTTACATCCGAATAGAATCGAATTTCATTTGTTGTGAATTTTGAAGAATCACTTAAGGACAAACTGAATCCAAAAACAAGGTTTGTTGTAAGTATTGTTATAATAAACTTCATAAATTATTCCTGCTCAATAGTTATGGTTCCGAAAGTGGCGCGTAAGCGCAGGGGAATGGTGCCATTTTGGATTTGACCAATCCCGGTCACTCGATTTTCGGTTGATGAAATGTTTAATGGAATGTCAGAATTCAATTCCTGGGGAGTGCCTGTTCCAAATATTTCCGCGTCAACATTCACAGGCAGTCCTGTGGGAATACGGATAAAAATATCACCGGATCGTGTTTCCAAATTGAAACTGTATTCCTTAATGGAGGAATCATAAGACAATTCCAGTTCAATATCGCCGGCAGTGGTAGAAGCATCAACGGGTCCAATAATTCCCTCACCCTCAATATCGCCACCAGATGTATGACAGGTGAGTGATCCTGTGATTTGTTCCGCATTAATATCCCCGCCGGAGGTGGTTACATTCACATGACCTTTAATAGATTCAAGGTCGATTTGTCCATCGGATGTTCGCCCGGTGAGATTAGCAGAAATATCTTCCGCTCTAATATCGCCACCGGATGTACGACATTCCACAGATTCGCCTTCAATATTTTCCAATGTGATAGAACCACCACTGGTTTGTGCATCAATATTCCCGGTCAAATGAAGGAACTCAAGGTCGCCACCTGAAGTAGATGCATTAAATTGACCATCGGAATTCACAATTTCAATATCGCCACCGGAGGTATGTACGCGAATCAATCCTTCTACACGGGAGACATCAATATCGCCACCGGATGTGCGGGCCTCGATGCGGCCCATCATATTTTCGAGATCCATATCACCGCCACTGGTTCTTAAAACTGATTCACCACGAATATCCGTTAAATCAATATCCCCGCCAGCCGTTTCAAGATTCAAATTAATGTTCATGGGCAGTTTCAATTCAAATTCTGTATGAACATCCCGTTTATAGCGAATCTTCTTTTCGGATCGAACTTGGATCAGTTGATCATCTTCCACATGATAAACCAGGATTTTTGCCTCATTCACCAACCGTTTGGCTTTTTTTTCTTTACTGGCTCGAATTTTCCGTGTAATAGTTATTTCTGCTCCGGCACCTGCATGGGCTCTTACTCGAATATCACCTTCAATACTTTCCAATAAAATTGTGTAAGAGCCATCATCAGGGACTGTATCGAATCGATAGGTCTCTTTATAATGATATTTATTATTTCGCCCTTTTTCGAATTCCTCGAATATTTTTTGTCCGAAAATGAGGGATGAAAGTTGGCAAATGATTAAAAATCGAATCATGATTCAGCCTCTACTCGGGAATCAGTTTCATCCGAAGAAAATATTCTCAATAATTCTTGTGCACGGTCACGGATAAAGTCATTTTCATCCAATACACTCACAACCTGGAGAGCAGGAATCATAGATACATCCGGCGCCATTTCCATAATATCCATGGCCGAAAGCCGTACTGCTTCATTTTCATCTTCCAGCAATACTTTCATGCACGCATCCTGGATGATTTTTCCCGGTTCATAGGTGGAAAGGAGTCGAATTGATTTAAGACGAATACCGGGATTGGAGTCGGTCAACAGCGCGGAAACCAATACCATTTTAGTTTCCTGGGCAGGTTGAGAGTTCTGAAGCAGTTTGACTGCCTTCAGCCGTTTCCCGGGATTTTGGTCATGGAGCAGGAGATAGAATAGAAGGTTCGCGATCAATTCATCATTCGCCGCTGATGGAATTGAATCGTCCGCAATATCATGAGTTGAATCTTTTTCAGGAACCAATGATTCCTGTTGTTGTATTCGGGATACCTTCCGTTGGAGATTGTAAAAAGAATTCACCGTAATGCGATAGAGCCAAGTGAAGAATTCACTTTCTAGGCGAAAAGATCCGATGGCTTTATAGGCCTTCATAAAAACTTCCTGGTAGAGATTTTCAGCATCTTGTTTATCTCGTGTGAGTTGTAGGGCTAATATCATGACTCTCTCATCGTGATATGAAACCAGTTTGTGGAACGCTACCGTATTCCCGCCCTGTGCTTCAACGATTAAAGTTGTAATGTTATTTTCCAAACGTGTGCCGCGTTATAATGGGTATGACATGGTTAATTAAAAAAAGGTTGTCATGGAATTTATTTTTTAAAATGAAGACTAGTGAAGAATAATTAAACACAAAGCGCACTGAGATCACAAAGAAAAAAGCCTCGTCCCTTGAACTTGTCCGAAGGCGAGGCTTTTAATGTACAAATTAGCCTTGGAGAACTTGGTGTTCTCCGTGTTTGAAAAAGAATTATAACCCGGTTTCGGCCACGGTCTTTTTCACTGCGTCCAGTGT
>DQOT01000191.1 GCA_015658495.1 Fidelibacterota bacterium
AGTGGGGTGGAAACAATTATATTTTCACCGGCTGACAATTCTTCCATCTTTGATGCTGCGGGCAATTCAATGAGTACCGGAGAAATATCTGATGAAGTCACTCTATTGGCCTCTGCTTTATTGATATCCACCCATTTAGCGGATAGCAATGAGTATGTGGATCTGGGATTCTCTGTGGGCATTTATGGAAACGCTTTCCAGACGCTTCCTGTCTATCTATCTGGTTTTGAATCATCCATTGAAACAAATGGTGGCACAGCAACGAGCGTGACTTTAACCAGTATTACAGATCTTGAGAATAATGCCTTGGTGGGAGGAGAAGATTCGATTCGAATTTATATGAGTTTTGACCAACTTCCGTCCGGTTTGGAAACCATTACGCTATCACCGGCAACAGGATTCAGCATTTATAGCTTATCCGGTGTTCCAGTCCCTGAAGGTGAATTATATGGTCCGATCCTTTTAAATGACCAGGCTCCTCCCGTTGGAACTGATGATATTGAAGATGGTTCTACGAATATGAACGAAGATATTACCATTTCCATTTCCTTTAATGAAAATATTTACATTCCGGAAACTGGGAACCAGGCAACGATTGCTGATCTTGCACCTTACATCACCCTCTCCCTTGATGACAGCGGTGGTGAACCCATTCCCTTTATTCTTGAATTGGAGGGTGAACCGCCCACAATTACCCTTAGATCCGTGGAAGACTATCCCAGTGACGCCACCGTCTATTATGCTTTCAGTGCTGTTTTGCAAGATGAAAATGGTAATTCAATTGAATACGATTTTGAAGCAACATTCACCATCCGTGATTACCTGCCACCCGAAATACAATCATCTTCAATGTCTCCGGTTAATTCCTATGTTGCACTCCAATTTAATGAACCGGTTTATGCCAATGATAATGGATCAGGTGGGTTGGATATTTCCGATCTCACTTATGTGTATTCTGTCAATGGCGGGAATTGTGAGTCTGCATCTGTTACCGCATTAACAAAAGAGAATGGAACCGCAGTGGAGGGGGGCGAATCAACTTTGCGTGCACTGTTGGAATTGAGTGGATCCGCCAGTGGAGTTGAAACACTTGTATTCTCTCCTGCAAATAATTTATCTATTTTTGATGCATCCGGTAATGCTATGCTTTCTAGCGTTGAATCGGATCCAGTCACACTTTTTGCATCAGCTTATATCGAATCTCATTCACTGGCAGATAGTAATGAATTTGTAGATTTATACTTTTCCGTTGGTGTGTATGGAAATTCAATTCAAACACAATCCCTTTATTTATCCGCATTGACCGTAACGCTTTTTTCCAATGGTGGTTCGGCAACAAGTGTAACGCCTACAAGTTTGACTGATAGTGAAAATAATCCCCTTTCCGGGGGAGAAGATACGATTCGACTGATCATGAGTTTTAATAATTTACCCTCCGGAGAAGAAAAGATCATTATTGCCCCTACAACAGCTTATAGTATTTACAGTTATTCAGGAATTCCAGTGCCAACCTCGGAAGTTTCAGACTCCATTCAGCTTAATGACCAGCAGCCGCCCATGGGGGATGATAGTATCGTAGATGGGGCAACGGATGTAAGCCAAGGTGATTCCCTGACCCTCATTTTTTCAGAGGACCTTTACATTCCCCAAACAGGTGAAATAGCAACTGTTTCAGACTTGGCTGGCTTTATTACCCTGAAAATTGATGATAGTACGGGTGCCGATATACCATTCACCCTAACCCTGGATGGCAGTCCGCCAACCCTGACAATTAATCCGGTAGAAGACTATCCCAGTGAATCTGTCATTTATTATTCTTTTGAAGCAACATTAGCAGACGTGAATGGAAATGCAGTCGAAATCAATTTTGAAGCCTCGTTCACCATTCAAGATTATTTAGCACCGACGGTTGACTCTTCCGCGTTGGCACTTGATAATTCCTATTTGGATCTGATCTTTGATGAAGAGATATACGGAACGGACCAGGAATCTGGTGCGATCAGTGAAAATGTCATTCAATTAGAATTTTTTAGTCATGGAAGTGTGACGGATACGGTGATGATCACGAGTTTGACTCGCACAGACAGTAACTTTCTCATTGGCGGCGAAACAAATATTCGGATAAACCTTGAGTATAATTCTACACCCAGTGGAGATGAAACCATGGTCATAACTGTGGAAAATGGTGTAGCGATCTATGATGATTCAGGGAACCAAATGTCAGGTCAGGCGATTACCGATACCATCCAGCTTTATGATATTTTACCGCCCAGTATTGAGACTATTTCTGTACCGATTGATTCTTTTATTATTCTGATGGAAAACACACCCATAACCTTTTCATTTAACGAAAAAGTGGATTCTTTGGAATTCACGGTCACGGCAGTGGTGGCAGATTCGGTGAATTTTGATTCAACAAAATCCGACTCCGCAATTAAAATTACTTTACAGCCTCCCTTCACCAGTTTTGATTCCATCACGGTTTATTTTTCCTATATGGAAGATGAAGCAGGCCTTTCAACCGTGGATATTGCCTACACCTATGTGACACCACTGTTGGGCGATTATAATTTAGATTCAAGCCTATCGTTTGTTGATCTGGACACTTTGGTTAAGAAATGGAAACAAAAGGACTATAATTTTGAACTCGCACCTGTGACTGGTGAGGCCCCTCATTTTGTGTCTACACCGGACAGTAAATTTGATATCGAAGACGGTATGGCATTTGTGCGTATGTGGTCCTGGTACCAAAAAACCTATGGAGAAATAACAAAAGATACAGCAGCGGTGGGACGTCCATTGGAAATGATCCAGAATGATAATGACCTTTGGATCATTTTTGATAAACACATTCACGCCGGACAGATCCAGTTTTCCTATGAGATTGGAGAAAGTCCCATTCAGTTTGACCCTCGACAAAATAAAAGTGGTGAACTATTTATCACCAATCAAAATCCGGAAAAAGGATTTTCAATTTTAGAATTTGCCCGAACCGGCGAAGTGGTCGAAGATACATTTTCATTGAAATTGGAAAATGGAATCCAGGATATTGGCATTTATTACAAACTGATAGATGGGACGAAAAAAATTGTTCAAAAGGGGACCATTAATGTGAATGGTTCCATTTTACCCACAAAAGTTGCCCTGTATCCGGCTTATCCGAATCCCTTCAACCCCATCACCACGATCCGGTTTGATATCCCGGAAGTAGAAATGCGATTAATTGCAACTCTCCATATTTATGATATCCGTGGCCGCTTAGTGGAAACTCTGGTAAATGGACGTTTACTCCCGGGGACATACTCCGTTAAATGGCAAGCAGATGGATTTGCTTCGGGCATGTATTTTGCCCGACTCAGGTACGGAAAAGAAATGAAAACCCAAAAGATTTTACTCCTGAAATAGATTCTTTTGCTTCGTTGCTTCACATAAACATCTAAAGGTACATTCCGGTCAATATGAGAAATATTCCGACCACAAAACAACTCCGAAATAAGTATGATTCTGATGGTGTTTTGGAATCCATCGAAATATCATTCAAGCAAAACCTTGAAAAATTACGATCATCTTTGAATCACAAGGATAGCCCTCTTTTAAAATATAATCGGGATCTGCAAATATCTCTTTTGGATTCAAACGAAAAGAAAAATAAACAAATAATTGATGATGTCGCTGCTACTTTGAAGGATACAGTTTATTTTATGACCTTATCCAAAAAAGACAGAACAGCCGTTACACAAAATATGCGATTTTATCACACTGACCTGGTGAAAAATCAATTAGCACGGATTAAGTTATTGTTAGATGATTCAGAAATTGGGTCACCAAAACACGGGCACGATCCAACACCAAAACATAAAGGCATGACTCAGGTTTTCCACATTCTCGGTATGGTGAAAAGGGATCTGGAATTGGAAAATGATCATTGGGGGCATTTGTCACGCTCTGGTTATCTCACCGGGTTTCAAATCTCCATGGGTGATTTTTTCATTATGTTAAAAGGATTAGGCATGACCCAAAAAGACCAGATCACCCTGGTTCAACGGTTATTCGATGATTTTGAAGTGGATTGGGATGAGGGAGACCGGGAGAATATTAAAGTGTCGCTCCAGCAACCTGCGCTGGAAAATTATGAAACAACCCAGCGGGATATGAGACAACTATCCAGCACATTCTTTTCAAAATCATTATCTGAAGACCTGATTGATGATCTGGTTGAGCATGCTCGAATCATGAAAAAAAGATTACGGCGATTTTGACAACCAAATTGAATTGAATATGTTCAAGAAAACATGAGACAAACATTTCATTACACAAGTGGTGAGATCGTTAAGACCGGGGTGACCTTTGGGTCAGCCATGGCTATGGCTATTTCATTTAACATAAACCAATCTGTGTTCTGG
>DQOT01000232.1 GCA_015658495.1 Fidelibacterota bacterium
CCCAATTTAATTTTTTAAAATTATCAATCGAAATTTTTTCAAAATTAAAATCGTCCAAAGACCTGATTGTTTGGAAATCCACAGGCGACTTTTGGCAACCTGAAAATGTGGATGAATCTTCTCGACAAATAATTGGATTAAATGGGCAATTGAACATTTCCGATGGGCTATTTCTCTATGGTGCATTGAGCTACATAAAATCGGAAAATATTTCAACAGGAAATCCATTAAGATATTCTGCAGAATGGATTGGGAATGTTAGCACCCGAATTATAAAGTGGGATTGGGTTGGAAACATTTCACTCCATTTTACTGGGAAACAAATTGTCATGTATGATTTTCCATATAATCTTGAATTGGATCCAACTTTGACCAGTCATACGTCTATCACATCACCAAAATTTTTCCATAATCAACTCAATTTTATGATGCATATATCTAATTTATTTAATCAAGAAATAATGACGATTTACGGTTACCCGGAGCCATCCAGAACTATCCGGATCAATATGTCTTACCAACTAAACAAAAAGGAAAACAAATGAAACAATCCATCTTAATTCTACTATCCTCCATGTTCCATTGGACAGGGTGTGTCATTTATGAAGAAGAACATGATACCACCGGTGAAGCAACGACTTTCGTTCTTTGTGAAGGAAACTTTGGCAGCAGTAACGCCGCTTTATGGTCGTTTTCACCCGATGATGCTACCACTGCAACTCAAATATTGGGTGGCACTTCCCTGGGAGATGTTGGACAATCTTTAACTGTTTACGGGAATCAATTGTATGTGATTGTTAATAACAGCCATAAGATCGAAATATTCACTGTCGATGATGAAATTTCCCATGAGGGTACCATTAGTTTCAATAGTGCCAGTCCGCGGTATTTGGTGATAGACGGCACAACCGGGTATGTGTCCTGCTGGAATTTGAACGCAATTTTGATTTTGGATCTGCCCAATCTTGCAGTGATCGATACAATCTCCGTCTCTGGAATGCCAGAATTCATGATTTTAGATGGGACTAGTCTCTATGCATCCATTCCGTCTAATTCGGATTGGTCATCAGCCAGTTCTGTTGTGGAATTCTCCACATCTTCCAAAGAAATTATACAAATTTATGAAACAGTTTCTGGCCCAAGCGATATGGAATTGATCGGTTCTCATCTTTTCGTGGCAAGTACCTATTATGGTGCCAATGGGTCAACTTACACGGGACTATCAAAGATTGACCTTTCCGCAGGAACAGTCACAACAAATACGGACATACTTAATTCCATTGTAAAGGGTGATCTGGTGAGAGCGGGAGAAACATTATATCGTGCTACCTCCACGGGGCTTGCACCTGTGAATGTGGATTTATCCTTAGATTTGGACAATATTGTTGGGGAACAAACGAATGTGTATTCAGCCGCAGCCGATGGTGAATATTTATATTTTGGTACAACCGATTATGTGGCGCCGGATACAGTTTATGTAACGACTCACTCCGGAGAAGCAGTGAATCAATTTATTGTGGGCGCCATGCCGGGAGATTTTGCGATAGGTGTAGAATAAAGATTAATATATTAGCTGACGAATAATACAGGCTAAATCAGTGCATTATTAATCCAAGAAATGCCACTCCACGGATAAGTTCACTTGTCTGCCAAGGCGTGGCAATTTCGGATGGATCTCAAAATAATTGTCCTGTTCTGATCCCATGGATGCTAAAATCATTTCGGAAATATTGAACCACTCGTATTTGATTGTGAATGTGGATACATAAGCGGTAATACTTCCGTTAATGAACCAAGTATCTTCTTTTGTTAATTCATTTAATTCTCCGCTTCCATCATTTCGAACTGGAACCATTTCTGTAAGATGCATGTAAACAGCAGGCTCACGATTGAGCCAGCCATTTAGTGACAGGGATGCATCAAGATTCATAAAATTGTCAAATAATTGAACTCGGGTTTTCGTACCGACTTTTAACTTATCCTTTATGCCATCAGAGATAAG
>DQOT01000229.1 GCA_015658495.1 Fidelibacterota bacterium
AAAGTAGCGGGATAATTTTTTTCATAAGTTTTTTAAATAGTTAAATAAGAAATTTACGAAACAATAAATTTCTTGGAATCAATTTGAGAACTAAATAGTCAGCGCTACAATTTACTGTCTAATTTAAGTATTATGAAAATCGGAAATGTTCATATCGAAACACCCGTTGTCCTCGCTCCAATGGCTGGGGTAACGGATTACCCATTTCGCATATTGTGTAAAGAAATGGGCGCTGGTGTGGTCTATTCTGAATTTGTTTCTGCGGATGGAATCATTCGGGAGAATACTAAAACATTAAGCATGATCCGATTCGAAGAGTCTGAACGACCCATCGGTATCCAAATCTTCGGGAATGATGCTGAAACCATGGGTCAGGCAGCGAAATATGTTGTAGAAACATTTCGGCCGGATATTTTGGATATCAATTATGGTTGTCCCGTACCGAAAGTAACCAAAAAAGGTGGCGGATCCGCAGCGCTTCAGGATCTCTGTTTGATGGATGATATTACGGCAGCCGTTGTGGAATCTATTCCAGAAACGCCTGTTACAGTAAAAATGCGTGTGGGCTGGAATCAGTTATCAATTGTTGTTCCTGAGGTGGGCGAACGATTGGAAAAAATCGGGGTGAAAGCTATTGCACTTCATCCCCGAACCACCAAACAGCGTTATACCGGAAAAGCAGATTGGCATTTTATCAAACTCTTAAAAGAGTCTGTTTCAATTCCGGTAATTGGGAACGGCGATGTTTGCACCACTGATGATATGATGCGCATGTTTGATGAAACAGGATGCGATGCGGTGATGGTTGGACGGGCAGCTCACGGGAATCCTTGGTTCTTTCTGGAAGCTAAAGCTCGGCTCAATGGTGAACCTAATCCACCCTCTCCTTCACTTTTAGATATTGCCAATATGTGCAGTCGGCACTTTGATCTTCTTCTGGAAAATCGCGGTGAGCAAACCGGCTCCAATCTCATGCGGAAACATTTCTCCAATTATATTAAGGGATTTCCCGGTGCTTCTGGATTTCGGCAAAAATTAGTAACAGCTCCTGGATTAGCCGAAATTCGGTCTGCCTTGAATGAGTTTGTGGATACGGTACAAAAGGTGGAATGGGATTAAACTTGTATGAAATAAAAAAAGCATCAACATTTTTGATATCCACTACCCCCTTTGGAAAAGGGGAATAATTGTATGCTTTTTTTAGATCATAGTAGTAAAAAATAGTGTCGGCGATCAATCTTCCAGTGATGCAATCAGGATTAAATGAATTTATGGAAGCAACCCAACAATTGGAATTAGAGTTGGCTTAGTCCTGGTTTATTTCTGAAATCTTTTCACCTTTCTTATTTTATCTTTCAACTTTTCAAATCAACTCTCTTTCTTGTCTCACCGATGTCTCACCGGTAATTTTCCAGGCTTTTTTCAACCCATTTTTATTTAGTTGAGTTTAATCCATGAGTCAAATTATTAAAGCAGTAAACGAACCTATCCTATCCTTCGCAGCAGGATCCCCGGAGCGAGCCAGCCTGCAAGCCAAATATGATGAAATGGCTGCCCAAACAATCGAGATACCACTCATCATCGGTGGTAAAGAAATTAAAACCGGTGATACGGGAAACTGTGTTATGCCCCACAATCATCAACATGTTTTGGCTACCTTTCATAAAGCAGGAGAAACCGAAGCCAACATGGCTATTGATGCAGCTATGGACACATGGAAAACATGGTCTAAAACATCCTTGGAAGAACGAACTGCCATTTTCAGAAAAGCAGCAGAACTTTTGCAAGGTCCGTGGCGGGACACCATCAATGCAGCCACCATGCTCAACCAAAGTAAGAATGCATTCCAGGCCGAAATTGATGCTGCCTGCGAATTGATCGATTTTTTTAATTTTAATGCGCAATACGCAGAGGAGATCTATGCCAATCAACCGCTCATTTCTCCGGATGGCATGCACAACCATTTGGAATATCGACCACTGGAAGGATTCATATTTGCCATAACACCTTTCAATTTTACATCCATCGCTGCTAACCTTCCTTCTGCTCCGGCACTTTTAGGAAATGTAGCTTTGTGGAAACCGGCATCCAGTGCGGTTCTCCCCTGTTATTATTTAATGAAAATGTTGGAAGAAGCAGGCTTGCCTGCTGGTGTGATCAATTTTATTCCCGGTTCCGGTGGAAAAGTTGGGAATCCTGTTTTGTCCAATCTGAATTTGGCCGGCATCCACTTCACTGGTTCAACAGCGACGTTTCACCATATTTGGAAAACGATTGGAACCAATATTGACAAATATAAAACCTATCCAAGAATTGTCGGTGAAACAGGTGGCAAGGATTTTTGTCTCGCCCATGAATCCGTGGATACGGATGAACTGGCCACTGCTATGATCCGTGGTGCTTTTGAGTTTCAGGGACAAAAGTGTTCCGCCATGTCACGGGCGTATATCCCGTCCACTATTTGGGATGATGTGAAAGAAAAATATTTATCTGATTTGGGAACAGTCAAGGTGGGTTCTCCACGTGATTTCTCTAATTTTGTGAATGCGGTTATTGATAAACCTGCTTTTGATTCCATTACCACTTATATTGATTTTGCCAAGAATTCTGATGATGCTGAAATCATTTCCGGTGGGACTTATGATGATTCTGAAGGATATTTTATTCAACCCACAACTATTCTGACCACCGATCCCAAATTCAAAACAATGGAAGAAGAAATATTTGGTCCCGTATTAACTATTTATCTTTATGATCCAGCGGATTGGGATGCCATTATTGACTTGGTGGATTCCACATCACAATATGCTTTAACGGGCTGCATCATGGGGAAAAATAAAGAAGCCTTGGCTGAAGCAAAAGATCGCCTCATGCATGCCGCTGGGAATTTCTACATTAATGATAAACCCACCGGTGCTGTAGTGGGTCAACAACCATTTGGTGGCAGCCGCGCTTCCGGAACCAATGATAAAGCTGGTTCAAATCTGAATCTATTAAGATGGATTTCCCTACGAACGGTGAAAGAAACTTTTGATACACCGACTGATTATCGTTATCCATTTTTGGAACAGGATTAGGAATTAGGATTCTGAAAAAAGGGACAAGTTCAATAAAA
>DQOT01000335.1 GCA_015658495.1 Fidelibacterota bacterium
GAATCCGGAAGCGACGCCAATAGAGCGAAAAGAAAAATGGTTGAAATTTGAAGCACTTTATTTACCGGACCGGGATTATGATGATATTGAATTCCCAAAATCTGGTGGTATTTGGCAAGGACAACTTCATATTTATCAAATGCCATTTTATTACATAGACTATACTTTGGCACAAACTTGCGCTTTCCAGTTTTGGATCAAAAGTGAAGATAATCGTGAAAAGGCTTGGGAAGATTATTATCGACTTTGTCAAGCAGGTGGTAGCCTTCCTTTTACGGGTTTGGTTGAACTTGCAGGTTTGAAACTCCCCTTTGATGATGGTTGTTTGGAATCGGTTGTAAAACAAGTATCAAAATGGTTAGATGAAGTGGATGTTTCTTCGTTATAATTGATCCATGAAAAAAATTGGATTTATCACAATTATTTCCCTGCTTTTGGGGACAGAGCCAAAAAAATTGGATCAATTTGTGGTTGGCTATTTATTGGTCACCCAAAGCAAGATGATTGACAGTCCAACCGTGTGGCAGGATGTGAGGGAAGGCTACCTGCGGACTGAAACCATTATTTTTACTGAAACAGTACTGGACAGTCTGGATCTTGGATTATCATCCTACCAGGTGGCGAAAATCCATTTCCCAATAATTGATCAATTAAGGGAAAAAGTACAAGAAGGGAAGGATTTTGATTATAAGATAGAATCACCACCGCCCTCTATGGCGAATGTGAATTATTTTTCGTCGGTCAAGGACTGATCCGGATCAATATCCAATTCCTTAAAGACCATTTTTGAAATTTCTTTAGCAGAATCATCTTCGCTGAAACCGTCATCCACTAAGGCTGAATAGGCATCTTCCAGAATTTTCAGGTCTTTTTCTTCGGAAAAAATTTCATCCAGAATCGAAGAGGGTACCTTAAAATCCCGCAGGCGTTCATAAATATTTAAGCGCTGTACATCCATGGTTGAAACTACTGGAAATTTCAATTTAAAAAACGTTAAAAGGGGAATTGTCAGACAGAGTTCGTTCTGTAAATTCGCTCGCTATTTTTCTGCAATTTGACAATCTATGGCGTCGTACCCAAGTGGCTTAAGGGGGCAGTTTGCAAAACTGTTATTCGCCGGTTCGAATCCGGCCGACGCCTCTTTAACCTAAGCCCGGGTGGTGGAATTGGTAGACACTATGGACTTAAAATCCATTGTCCGTAAGGACGTGCCGGTTCGAGTCCGGCCCCGGGTACCAATCTTTTCCCGCCGCTGGCAGGGAAAGATTGACAGAGATTAAATTGAATAATAACAAAAGGATAAAAGAGACAATGAAGAAAATAAAAAAAATACTCATTCTAGTGGCAATTGCTGCGGTGATCTCGCTGAGTTTGGTGGGTTGCAACAAAAAAAGCCAAAAGTCTGCGATTGAACCTTCGACTAAAGAACAAACATCCAATAAACAACCGTCCGACGAACATCCGTCCAAAGGGAAAGCATCCGATGAACATCCATCTGACGAAGCTCCTTCGAATGAAAAAGCATCCAAAGAACACCCTTCATCTGAACATCCAGAGAACCCCTCCAGCGAACGTCCGTCTGACGAACATCCGTCTGATAAAGACTAATCTAAAATCATTCCCAAACCCCAAAGTCTCATCACGTTTCGATTGTGCTTAGAATCCAAGTTGGACCGTTTGCGATGAATTGGCGAAAAGCAATGCTGGCAGTTGTCGTAGTATGCACTGTATTTGCTAGCTGCGAAAAAGCAAAGAGTGCATCTGATGACGTACCGAACGTTGTAACCGCAGACATCCAGGCGGGTATCGAGAAACATATCGCGGAACAGACGATGCTGGGTGACGGCTATTTCAAGATAGCGTTTGACAATGAGGAACTCAATCTCAAGTTGGTCCGTGTTCATACCGAATACCTTGCCAATCTCGGCCCTCAACAGCATTTTGCCTGCGTAGATCTTGCAAGCACCGACGGACACGTTTATGATGTAGACTTTTTTCTTTCAGGGAATCGTGGAGATATGACTGTCACGGAAACCACCGTTCATAAGACCAATGGGCAACCCCTATATCTATGGGAACAGAAGCAGGACAAAACTTGGCATCGTGTTCCTTCACATAATGCACCACCTGAACTGCTGGGAGTCATTAAAGAAAAAGACCAGTTCGAGTTCACCTATCGGGCTACTTTACCGGAGATTAACGAAACGAGCCGCATGTGGATTCCATTACCAGTTACCGATAAGTATCAATCGATTGAAGTGAAATATTTTAATGCTTCCGTGACGAAGAAAATATTAGAAGACAAAGTACACGGTAATAAAATGTATTTCATGGAATTTAATCCTGAGAATAGTGGACAAACTATTGAGATTTGTTACCGAGTGGAGCGCCGTGAAAAGGGTGTTCACGAGGATAACACACGGGACCCAAAGGATTACCTGCAGCCGGATCGGCTGGTACCTGGGAACGATGAGTTCCGAAAAATCGCGGCAGGGGTTGTTGCAGGGAAACTGGGCAACCTTGCTCGCGCTCGCGCACTGTATGATCATACGATCGACCGCATGCGCTACATGAAATATGGTGACGGCTGGGGGAAAGGTGATGCGGTTTATGCCTGCGATGTGAAGTCTGGCAACTGTACAGATTTCCATTCTTATTTTATTGCCTTAGCGCGGACTGTCAATATTCCAGCACGGTTTGCCATTGGCGCGTCCATTCCTTCGGAGCGAAACGAGGGCGGGATTGATGGATATCATTGTTGGGCAGAATTTTATACCGATGGAAATTGGTGGCCAATTGATATCAGTGAGGGCGATAAATGTTCGGCTCTGTCAACTTATTACTTCGGGCATAATCCAGCCAACCGCATCGAATTCAGCCGCGGACGAGATCTTGTGGTAGAACCGGGCCCCGCTTCTGGTCCCATCAACTTTCTCGCTTATCCTGTTTTGGAGATCGGTGGAGAGATGGCCAGGGCCAAAGTCGAGTTCTCCTTCAACCGGATTGCATCCCGCACTTTGTAGGATAACAAAGCGAATTAGAAAATGACAATAGGGGATAAGGGCGAAAGACAGAAAGCGTAAAACCCACAAATGATGGTTTTTAACATCTTTTCGGAACAGATTCAAAGATTATTATTTTTCGATACCAAATTGTCGTATGAAACGGATTTAACTTTATTGGCTGTTTATTGAGCGAAGCAGAAATGTAGCCTTTGAGTTGAGAACGATGATAGCAAAAAATGAATAAGGAGTCAGGATTTAGCGATCTGTCATTTTCGATGATTATTTATTTCAGAATCATTACAAAAAAACTTCAAAATCTCATCGTAAACTTGGTGGATGCACCGCCGATTACTTTTTTATTCTCTCCTTTCCTGGCTAACAATTGTACAAGCCAATCATCGTGGCCGGCTATCCATTGAGTCTTTAACAGATCCATTCAAACAAAACTATTCTGCCCGAATCGGAGATTATCCTTTTCCCACTAATCCCATGAATGATAGGGCTCACGGTTACCTTCTCCAAGGTAAAGCCCAAACCGCTCTGGCCAATTATGGGAATTATATCGATATCGAAGTCAATCCTAATGGCGCCTGGGGCGATTTTGCCTATCTGTATGAAGTTACATTCCTGGCAGGGATTCCGGGACAATCCTACACATCAAACTATCCATGGACACTTACAGAATCCATTGTGGACGAGGAAGGATTTCCCAAATACAGCATTTGGGAATCCCAGGATGCTTATGAGGCCTGGTATGCTGATGGGGACACAAATTTTGTCGGGATTTTATTTGATGCAAACAATGATTTTGGCCGCTGGGAGCCGGACAGTATTTCCAGGAAATTATCCACGGATCTTATTACAGATGCGTATCAATGGTCCCTGAATGATGACCAGAAAAAATTATACTTAAGCACTTTTGGCGAGGTGGATCCAAATAGATCCATTTCCAGGATCGGGTTGATCTATCCCTGGGCTTTAAGGCCAGACCTCATCAGTCGCGAAGATCAATTTGATCATTACGATTATGGTCCCGATCAGGAAGAATGGACAAAAGATGATCGTTATTTTTATTATGGCGCCAATACTGCGGAATCCTGCTTGACCTATTATTCTCCTTCCTATAACACGGATTGGCAGCCCGTATCCATGGCGCGGATCAATTCCCATAACATGGATGTAAATGCCGGCGATCTTTTTGGAAACACGTATGTGACAGACCCGGGTGATACCTATCCGTTGCTTGCTCATTCCGGATATTCTCAAACCTGGCCGAAGAAATTGAACATTTCCACAGGTGAATATGAATCTTATTGGCCGGGATGGTGGGCACAGGATTATAACATCAATCTTCCCGGTTGCGCGAATTCACGGAAAGATCCAAATTGCTGGGAGGAAGTGCCGGGTCGGTTTGTCTCCGATATGGATGTCTATATGGAATTTGATGATCGCTGGGCCCATCGTGGAAACCAGGTGAACACCAATAATGAATATAACCAAACTGGGTATCCCATGGGATTACGCGTTATGTCCATCGCCCATTCCTATGGTGTATCGTATGCGGAAGATATTTTGTTTGTCACTGTTAAAGTGCGAAACGAGAGTGGCGATTGGTGTGCTGAAGATGAATATGGGGAACCGGTATTGGATGATCAGGGGAACCAAAAGTGCGGGGATGGTATGATCATGCCTGACGGGACGAAACTGAATCGCGGAAAAGGATTTAATTATAAAGGATTAAGCCTTGGATTTTGGATGGATGGAGTCATTTTGACCGGTGATAAATATGGAGATTATGGTTATTGGAGCAGCGCCGATGATTTCATGAAATATTATTGGGAGATCTTTGAGATCAATCATGAACGCTTATTGATCAGTATGGCCATGATCGGCGATTATGATGGTGTTTCTTCCGGTGCCTATGGTTATGCCATGGATCCAAACTCACCAAATCCGGGGAAAGAATTTGGCTTAGTCGCAACACAATTACTGGATTCACCACGAGCAACAGTTCCTGTTGATTTGGATAACGATGGCACCATTGATATCTTCCCGGGTGAACCATTGAAAATGACTGACTGGCATTGGCTGGATTGGTATGCCCGCCCTGGTGTGACGCACCCGGAAAGTCTCTCCGGAGATTGCTATGCGGGAACGCCGGGATGTCCCCAAGCCAGGAATAAGGAAGAGCTATTTTATAAACTCATGGTGGGAGATACAGCGAATTTGAGTGACAATGAAAACGCTTGGCATTTCCACACGGATCATCCCGGCACAGATTTGGGAACTGAACTCAATCCCC
>DQOT01000368.1 GCA_015658495.1 Fidelibacterota bacterium
AGAAGTTTCCATGATGTACAAAAGCGTGTAACCTGAATAAATCGTGTCTTTAATGTTAGTAGAAGACCAACACCACACAGGAGAAATATTGTCCATCCCCCCCATACTATATCAGATATGTAAGCAGTGAAATTGTTGAACTCACTAAACCAATGCATATTTACCACAAACTATCACAGGGGAATGTAAGGTCAAATGTGGGAAAATAAAAAACCCCGTAGAGGTTGGATTAATTATAAATAGTCCAACCAGAACTCAAGCATTTTATTAAATAGGTGAATCCTGGCTGGATCATCAGCAATACCGTGTTTACGCATTGGGTAGAACATCATGTCGAACATGATATTTTCCTTTACCAGTTCATCGATGAAATGCCAAGAATTCTGCGGGTGTACATTATCATCATAAGTGCCATGGACCAACAGCAAGCGGCCATGAAGATTTTTCGCAGTTTTGACGGAGGAAGTCCTTTCATAACCCTCCGGATTATCTTGGGGCCGCTTCATTGCAAATTCTGCCCATTTTGTATCGTAATAGTGCCAATCGGTGACCGGTGCCACAGATATACCTGCCTTAAACTCCTGTGTATTGGTCATGGAGTTCAGAGTAAAACTGCCACCACCACTCCAGCCCCAGATGCCAACACGGTCTGGATCCACATAAGTCTGTGACTTCAACCAACGGATCCCATCCTCAATATCAACAATTTCCAAGGGACCGGAGATCATCAATGTGAGGCGATTTTCCAGTTCTTTGCTGATGGCCGTGGCGTAGCGATGATCAAATTTCACAACCAGGTAGCCTCTCTCCAGAAGCATATTGTCAAAGAAGAGGGAGGTTCCCTGCCACCGATCGAACACGGTAGGCGCAGATGGCCCTCCGTATATATGAAAGATCAGGGGGTATTTCTTCCCTGGATTAAAATTTCTCGGCTTCAGGATCTGTGCCGGCATGGGGAATCCGTCAGATGTGAGGATGGTAAATAATTCAGGTGTCTGTAGATTCAGTCCCTGTAGAAGTTCCGGGCGTGATTTAGCGATCACATGCAATTGTTCGCCATCCCTGCCGTGTAGCACAAGCACAGGCAGGGTGCTGATATTGGAATACGTATCAAAATAATATTGACCGTTTGGACTGAAACCGATCTTATGCACCCCATCATCTTTTGTGATGCGTTCCATTCCGCTGCCATCAAATCGTATACGATAAAGGTGCCGTTCAACAGAAGATTTTTCCAAAGCAGTAAAATACACCTGGTCATGTTCATTATCGATATTGACCACCGCTTGCCGCAGCCAGAAAGGTCCTCCGGATGATCGCAGTGCCCATGAACCATCAGTAACCTGGTTCAACAGGTTCCCATCATTATCGAATCTATATAAATGTGCATAGCCGTCCCGCTCAGACTGCCATAGGAAATCCCCGGACTCCAGAAAATATAGATCATCATTGATGTTGACCCAGCCTTCATCGGTTTCCCTTAAGACCTGACCGAGATTTTTTCCTGTTCTCCGATCGATAAAAAATAGGTTTAATTCAATCTGGGCCCGGTTCATGGTTTGAACGGTGAATCGTTTATTATCCGGGTGCCATTTTACGCGGCAGATATACTCGTACGGGTCCAGTTTTACCCACTTGATCCGTGGATGAGAAATTTCCATAACGCCCACCTTCACAATTGGATTATCTGTCCCTGCTTTCGGGTAGCGCTGGGTGATTAGCCGTGGTTCTTCGGGCTTGAAATCCACATAGTGCATTTTGGTCACCGGTGATTCATCTGTCTGTAAAAATACAAGTGCTTTTGAATCATCTGACCACCAGTAACCAATATCCTGCCGACCAAAGATCTCTTCCCAGTAAACCCAGGAAACAGAGCCATTCAGAGTGGTTTCTGAGCCATCATGGGTCAGTCGCTTTTCCCAGTTTCTTTCCAGATCATAAATATAGAGATCGTTTTCTCTGACAAAGGCCAACTTTGATCCATCTGGAGAAAAACGGGGTGATTTTTCGGTTGTTTCCGTTTTGGTTATCCGGATGAATTCAGAATTTTCCATATCCAGGATAAAAATATCTTTTTTATAGATGTATAATGCCTGCATTCCATTGTGATTGAACGCAAGGGGCCACACTAGATATTTCGTTGAATCTTCTTCCCCAAGGTACATCTGCAAACTGACAACCGCTTTTTCACGATCAACTATGGGCTTGAGTTCACTGGGTTTCTGGGGATCCAGTTTCAGGAATGTTCTTTCTTCTTTTGGCTGGC
>DQOT01000171.1 GCA_015658495.1 Fidelibacterota bacterium
AAAACCAAATCGGGTTGATAAATATCACTGATATCCAATTCTCCCAGGATCGCCCCATTTCTTTCCATCCTGATCACCGGATTTGTAATGATCAGTTGAACCCTATTTTTTCGAGAATTAAACTGGATGTCAATTCTCCGTTTGATATCCTTTCTAATATTAAGCTGCCCAAGGGTGAAATCTGCATTTGCTAAAAACAGTGCATTCCCGTCATCAAATTTGACTCTGGGATTTTGAATGGTCCATATTGTTTGTACCCCATCTTCCTCTGAAACATCCTTGAATTCACCTACGAGAGCCAGGTAATCATTCACGACTATCTCCGAGATGGAAACTGAAACTTCACCTGCCAATAAGAATGGCGCAGAAAGAATTAAAGTAAAAATGATTTTTTTCATTATAAAGACCTCGATTCATCTAATAATTTTTGAATTCTGATTTTTATATCCTGCCTTGTTTCCCGAAAATTTTCCAATTGTGAACGATCCAAATTCCAGCCGCGAAAGGGGTCATCTATGCTCCAGTGGATCCGCTGAACATCACCGGGGAAAATGGGACACAATTTATTGGCGTGATCACAAACAGTGATCACTACATCGATACCTTCATTTAAGTAATCATCAATGGCATCGGAGGCGTGATGGGAAATATCAATGCCCCATTCTTCCATGACCGCAATGGCGTTGGGATGGACGTGACTTGGATGGCTGCCAGCACTGAAAACTTCAAAGCGGTCACCCGCCATATCCTGGAGCAATCCTTCTGCGATTTGGGAACGGCAACTGTTCCCGGTGCAGACAAAAAGAACTTTTTGTTTTTTATCCATGGGTTAAAATGGGGAAAAAATTCCATCATCTGCAATAATTCATTCAGTTAAATTGGCCATGATTTTTTTGTATTTTCAATCATGGAAAAACTGAAAAAAACAGCCTATCCTTTTATAGGACTTGCAGGAAATATTGGCGTTGGAAAAACCACCTTCACCACACAAATGGCAGAACGAAACGGATGGAAACCCTTTTACGAATCAGTTTCTGATAATCCTTATTTAAGTGATTTTTATGGCGACATGAAACGATGGAGTTTTAACCTTCAGATCTATTTTCTCCACAAACGGTTTGAATCCCATTTAAATATGTCCAGGTCCAATGGCGGCGTGATACAGGACAGAACGATCTATGAGGATGTGGAAATCTTCGCCAGGAATCTTCATGAAATGGGAAATTTGTCAGATCGGGACTGGGATAATTATTTAGGATTGTTTGTAACCATGACATCTTTTTTGAAAAAGCCTAACCTTATTGTTTATCTCCGGGCATCCACGGATACTTTGCTAAGCCGGATTCATTCCCGGGGCAGGGATTATGAACAATCCATTGATCCGGAATATCTCCACAGCCTGAATATTGCCTATGATAAATGGATTAATTCTGTAGCGGATTACCCTGTTTTAACCATTGAAACAGATGGGTTTAACATTTTTGATAACGCTGAACAATTATTGGTAATTGAAAAGAGGATTCTCGAAAGAATTTAGCCTTATAATTCAGTAAATTTGCTGATGTCTGAGTCGCTACAAAAGATCAATTCCCCCTTATTTACCAATCCACTGGAAGCTTTTCCAGGTCTTTCAATTGATGACTTGAATAAATATCTTCCTGCCATTCGAACGGTAGAAGATATGTCCATGACAATCGATTGTATGGAAGAAGGCATGTTTCTTGCGAAATGTTTGGATGGGTTAAAACAGATCCCGGATAAATCCATGGATCTGATCATAGCTGATCCGCCTGATGATCCCTGGAATTCTACCGAAGAAATTGGTCAACGAAAAACGCTGCAGGAATACTACCAGTGGAACAATAATTGGTTAGCGGAGACTTATCGCGTGTTGAAAAATACCGGTGCGATTTATTTATTTTCACCATGGCAATATTCCGGGATGTATCATGGATTGTTGAGTAATACATTCAAGGTCCAATCCCGGATCACATGGCTAAAAAGATCCAATGAATCCATTGGCAAAAACCAAACTTGGAAAAATGATACATCTGATATTTGGTTTGCAACAAAAACAGATGATTTTCTGTTCAATCAACGGGCTGTGGGAATCAAATCAGAAGTACCGGTTTTGGATCAGAAAATCGTCCAATCGAATCTTTGGTTGGATATTCCGGGAATTGCAGAAGAAAATGGGCGCTATCCGCAAAAATTATTTTCACGAATCCTTGAATCCAGTAGTTTCAAATTGAATTGGGTGCTGGACCCTTTCATGCGAACTGGTGATGTTGGCCTAGCATCAAAACGGGGCGGCCGGCGGTTTATCGGATTTGAAACAAACAGGGATCACCTTCTGTTAGCCATGAAAAGAATTGACAGGAATTAAAATGAATTTTATTGAAAAAATTAAAACGGAAATGTATAGTGCCATGAAATCCGGCGAAAAGGATAGGACCGCTACGCTTCGGACCTTGCTTGCAAAATTGAAAGACAAACAGATCAATCAGAGAAAAGAGCTCACCGAGAAGGACGGATTGGCTGTGATCAAGACCCTGGTAAAGCAGCGCAAGGAATCTGCTGAAATGTATGAGCAGGCCCATAGGCCAGAATTAGCAGAAAAAGAGAAAAAGGAATTGTCTGTCCTGGAATCGTATCTCCCTCAAATGATGTCGGCAGACGAAATCCGAGCGATGGTCGCATCCGTGGTTGAAGAAACGGGTGCAACAGGTCTGGGCGACATTGGGAAAGTGATGCCTTTGGTCATGCAGCGCGGTGACGGGTCCATCGATGGCAAAGCTGCCAATGTGATCTTGAGGGAATTGTTGGGATAAATGTCCTGGTTTTTGGATGGCTTGGCACTATTATTTATTGTATTGCTGGGCGTCGTTGGATTTAGGCGAGGGTTCATTGAAGAATTGGGCAGGTTGATCGGGCTCATCTTTGCGATCCTGATCTCTGTTTCGAACAGCGCAAAATTTTCCGTGAAATTAAATGATATGTTGCCAACCGACGAATGGATGAGCATGTTCCTTTCTTTTTCCCTGTTATTTGCGGTGACTTTGATGGGAGCAAGGATCCTGACAAAATTAGTTCAAATTGCACTTCTGTCGAAAAGCAATCAATGGATGAACCGATCATTCGGTTTTGTATTTGGCTCAATCAAAGGATTTTTTATTATGATGGTATTTGTCTGGTTCATGGCCATTTTGCCGTTGCAGAAATGGTCAGATATCATTACAGCCAATTCAAAATTCGCTCAAAAAAGCAATCAGATTAGAATCATAATGGTTGAA
This sequence comes from Fidelibacterota bacterium, assembly GCA_015658495.1. Lineage (GTDB taxonomy): Bacteria > Fidelibacterota > Marinisomatia > Marinisomatales > UBA1611. The sequence goes on from DQOT01000171.1 coordinate 3,294, forward strand.
TTTTTTAACTGGGAAGATCCCATCGCTTTGAGTGAATCTTATTTGAAACAATTAACGCAACCCTGATGGCAAAAATTCCACAAGATATTGTAGACAGAGTCCGGGACACGGCAGACATTGTGGATGTGGTGTCTCAATATGTTGACTTGAAGCATCGTGGCGCCAACTATTTCGGGTTATGTCCGTTTCATGGTGAAAAAACACCTTCGTTCAGTGTGGCACCTGCAAAACAGATCTATCATTGTTTCGGGTGCAGTACTGGTGGGAATGTTTTTTCATTTTTGATGGAATATCAAAAAGTCTCATTTCCGGAAGCAGTGAAAACCCTGGCAGATCGATATAATATTCCAATCCAGTATGAAGAAGGAGAGGGCAGCTCCGAATTATTTTCTTCTTTATATGAACTCCATAATATTGCTGTAAAACTTTACCAGGATAATTTATTCTCTCAGCGTGGAGAAAGCGCTTTGGCTTATTTGACAGATCGGGGACTTACGGAAGATATTTTGAAGCAGTTCAAGGTTGGGTTTGCCATGGATAGTTGGGACCAATTGGTGAAACAGTGCGCCGGTAAAGGGTTCACAAAATCCCATATTAATCAATCCGGATTATTCACGCAATCAGAAAAAGGTACGTTCGACCGCTTTCGATCCAGGGTCATGTTTCCTATTTTTCATCCATCGGGAAAACCCATCGCATTTGGAGGCAGGATCTTTGGTGTTGAGGATCCTGCAAAATATTTGAATTCCCCGGAAACACCCCTTTACAAAAAGAGCGATGTTTTTTATGGACTGCAGGCATCCCGGGACGCAATCCGAAAAACAGGGTTTGCTGTTTTGGTAGAGGGTTACATGGATTTTCTCCAACTCTATCAGGCAGGCATTCATCCCCTTGTGGCTGTTTCAGGGACTGCATTTACACAGCGACATGCCCTGGCCTTGAGCCGCATCACCCAAAAAGTGGTTTTATTGTATGATGGGGATAACGCTGGTGGGAATGCGGCGATCCGTACCGGATGGGTATTGCTCAAAGCAGGATTGGAGCCTACCATCGTTCGTCCGCCAGGGGATCAAGATCCTGATGACTGGGTGAGAGCTGTGGGGAGAAATGATGTTTTATCCGCGATTGAATCCCCAACATCCTTTCTTGATTTTCATTTAGAATTTCATAGCGGCAAATCCCTGGAAGGTGCAGAAAGAAGGCAGTACATCCTGGATCTCATGCGTGAGATCAGAAGCATTCAGGATGGAATCGTTCGCAATGATCTTGTCCGCATATTATCAGAAAAATTGATGGTAGATGAACATGACCTTGTTCGTGTTATGAAAAGCCAACGAGTCAATCCGGTTCAGTATCCAGATCAAACGGATCAAGGGGACGAAATACCAAAATTCACAAGCATAGCCGATCGAGCCCAGATCGAGTTATTGCAATTATTAGCTCTGGAAGAGCAATCCACTCGTCAATATGTGCAAGAAAATATCTCATTAGCCCTGTTTACGACACCCTTGTTAAAAAAAGTTGCCGGATTTTTATTAGATGAGAAATTGTCGGTGGAATCCTCTGCAATAATCGAGTATTTTCAGGATAAGCATGAACGCGATTCTGTGGCACAAATCTTATTTGCGGAGACTCAAAATATTCCGCCTGAACAAATTGTATCCGATTGCCTGAAAATCTTAAAATCCATGCCGTTAAAAGAAAGAATTCAATCACTTCGTATCCAAATCCGTGAAAAAGAGTCAAACGGGGATGACCCGCAAAAAGAATTGGACGAAGTTATCAAACTCCAGCAGGAATTAAATGATATCTAAAAAATTGCAATTGGGAATCCGGTTCGGCCTTTTGCTGATCTTTTTTACCTGTCTTCGTGCCAATGAAGTCCAACTGGTGACCACCCATAAAAAAAGTAACGGGACGCTGCTCCGTATCGTCACAAGTCAAATCATAGATATCGATAATGTTGCCGGATGGGTTGGGCAGGAGAATTGGTTTTATGTCACGCTCAATGGGACATCCTTTAATGAATCTTCAATGGAGTATATTGAGTTTGAACCTCCGCTCATGGATCTTGAAGCGACCGAAAATAATGAATCGGTCCAATTGGGATATTTGTTTGAGCGGCCTATTGAAGATTTTGAGATTTTTCATTCCCAGGCAAGCCGGGTGATCTTGATCCAGGTTTGGGAATCATTGAATGACAGCATCCGAACTGAAGTTGCCTCCTCTGAGGACAGGAACGAGAACAGGGTATTTGTTCTTCCTGAAAAAGAAGCAAAGGGGTCTCCTTTTTACGATTCGTTCATCTATGCCCGTGATAAATATGGTCCGGAGAAATATTTTGTCTGGTATAACAAGTGGTACTCCACAGAAGAGGGCGAAGAATTAGAGGGGCCCAGACCCTTGATCGTCAAAAAACCAATTCAGGTAAAGGAACCTCCCCCGCCAACAGCACCTATGAAAATTTCAAAAAAGGATGTTGATATTTCTTTTATTATTGATGAAGGTATGCTCAGCAATGGGATTCGACGACCTAACGAAGTGAAAGCCCTGCAACGAGCCCTTGTGGCATTAGGATATGACCTTGGTTCAACCGGTGTGTTTAAAAATGGCGTGGATGGTGATTATGGCCTCCTAACGGAAAGTGCGGTGAACCAATTCCAATTGGATAGAGAATTTTCTGGCGTGGATGTGGATGGTATAGTGGGTGAAAGTACGTATAGAGAATTGATTCGTGCCTTGGCCGATAAAGAACCTGATATTACATACTCAGTCGCAGAAAAAGTTGAAAAGAAAAAAGAACAGCAAGTTGAAGAAAAATTTGTTCTTGAAACTGCCAAAGAAATTTTAAAAAAACCAGCTGTCAAAAAAAACATCAAGCGCGAAACACGAAAATTGGACAATCCGGAAATCATGAATACGCTCCCATTAGATCTATCTAAACGAAAAACGTATCTCACTCTTACCTGCAACTTAGATGGCGCCAATGTTTTTATCGATGGGAATTTGATCGGCCAAACACCTATCCCTAAAAAATTACCTGTCAATCCGGGATGGCATCGTATCCGTGTGATCTATCCAAATGCTCCGCAACCTCAGTACGCCATGAGAATGCCTGATTTCCAGGATATATACATCCCAAAGGGCAGAAGCCAAAAGATCAGGATCAACCTGACTGTTGTTGAACAGGAATCTTCTGAATAAAATGGAAACCGCTTCCCCAAAATTCGCCATGCGGGGAATCATTTTATGGCTCCTGATCTTGGGGTGTGCAATAGCTCAGGAAATGCCCACCATTGATTTTGCAAATTCTGAATCCCAAGAAACCGGGCTTAAAATCGATTTCTTACTTTCGGATCCGATCGAACGAGGTGATATCGCCGGTTGGATCGAGCAGGAGAATTGGTTCATCCTGAATTTTTACCACATTATTCGGCCGGATTCTGGGTTCATTAAAAATATCGCTACTTACCCGATCCAGGACATTCAACAGGTCTGGACAAATAATTCACTACAACTCTCTTTCCAGATCGCTCGCAAGATTGGGTCTTTCGATGTTATCCTTCATGATAACGGTCGAAAAGTGCTTGTTGTATTGACCTATGCTGATTATGTGCGCCCTAAGGATGTGAACCCATCTTTTGTTTTTCCCAATCCGAAAGATGCTGAAAAGATAACACACCCTATCTCCTGGAAAGATGCACGGGAACGAACCACACTGGAAATAATCTGTGATACAGACGACCTTCCCATTTATGTGGATAATCAATTGGTAGGCCATTCACCGTTAAGGCATGCAGTCGATGTAATACCCGGCTGGCATAAAGTGGGCTATTTCCCGGAAGATTATACCAGGGATCTCAATGCAAGAACTCCAAAAGAAAAAATGATGAATGATATTCTTGTTATGGGTCGTTTGGATGTGTTTGTGGATGAAGGGAAACATGCAACAATCGTGCTCAATTATCAAACACTGGAAGAGGATGTATTGGATTATAACAAACGTTTCCAGACAGGTGCTTGGGCAGGTTTTTCTATTTTCTTTCTTTTGATCGTCCTCATGAGTTGGGGGCTGACCTGATCTATCGATCGAATCTAAATCGGTTATTCATTTCTTTTTTATTTCTATCATTTTTGGTAGCCACTGAAAAACCAAAAATAAAACAATGGCATAAAAAATTCGGGGCACTTGACCATTACAAATATTGGAATCCATACCGTCGTGTTTTAGATCTGAAGGGTGACCCCCAGACCTTTTATGGGCAGGATTACTATGAGGTCAAATATAATAAAGACGGCCGGATCAAGACGGTCACACGGTTTGGTAAAGACAAGGAAGCGCAGGAAACCTTTCATTTACTCTGGTCAAAATCCGGTGCACGATCTGAATATAAAGTGGAATTTCACACGATTGGGAACGCCCAGCGCTTGGATGAATATCTTTATGCAGACCAATTGAGTTATATTCGGCCCGGCTGGATCGCCGATGTCAAAAGCAGGAAAGATGGCCGCCCGTTTGAAGTCTCCTTTACGGATAAACTGGGGTTTACCTATTTTTATTATCATTTCAACTACAGCGTACATCGGGATGAGGACAGGGTGACTGAAGTCGTGGAATCTTCCTATTTCGACTCCAATGGTGAATTTGTAGGTCGCCATCTGATCTTCTGGGAAAGAGGTGCTTATCTTAGGATGATCCAATATTTTGACACAGAGAACAATATTATCCAAACAATAGAATTTAT
>DQOT01000100.1 GCA_015658495.1 Fidelibacterota bacterium
TATAGTGGGTGTTTATTCAAGAATGGTCGCTGGATCTTCTGATCCTCTTTCTGATACTTTAGCGAACCATAACCAGGTTCCATCAATCTCTCAAGGTGTCACATATGCAGACACAACAGATTTATCTGGCAAGGGATTAACAAGTTTCTTAAAAATGGCTACGAGTATGTCTTTGAGTTCTGCATCGACTGATTATGTAACAATTCCTCCTGGGTCATTGTATGTCGATTTCAATATCACATTTAAAATGGCCGGAATTGATAGTATTGATGTAACAACAAATAATTATTCCATGTCAGACGGCATTGAAATGCCGCCCATGGAATTACCAGAGATGGATATGTCTGAGTCTGGTATAAGCAAGATGGAAATCTATCGAAATGTGCTTAAAAACCAGGGTGCAGCCTACAATGAGAATAAACTGATTATCAGCGATCTGGCCAGTACATTTCCTTTTGATATGAATTTCTTAATGAATTTCCAGAATTTTTCACCCCCGCCCGGTGGTGACTCCGTAAAGATTGAAACCGTTTTGAAAAATGGGATTGAGATCAACAAAACATTTGATTTGCGAGGATATACATTACAAAGCACGGACGGAGATAATGATAATGATGGTTGGCCGGACAGTGCATTTACAAGTTTTGACCTTGTCCTGGATATGACGATTCCAGAGCAAAAGGCAACCATTCCCTTAGATGGTTCTCCCCTAGGTGAGTTTACCATGAATATGCGGTTGGATCAGTTATCCTTTTCTTCAATCGGTGCAAATCTATATATGGAAATGCCTGCGGAACCTACGGAGCAGGAATTTCCGGCTGGTTTTACAGGTGCCATTCCCACTGAAGCAGTTTTCGAGATTATTTTTAAGAACCAGATCAGATTGCCCATTAAAATGATCATGGAATTCAAAGGCTATAATTCTCTGGGAGAGCTTACCTATGTCCCGGTGATCGTTGATACGATTGGGTTTCCATTGACTAGTGCCAATACAGATACTGCCATGACCATCATTGGTCTGAGCAAACTGGGAACAACTATTACAATCTATGAGTCTGTCGAAGATAGCCTGCCTTCCTTTACAAAAACAGATGCGCCTTGCGATACCTGCTCATCTATTATTGATTTACTTGCATCCAATCCCGTAAGTCTGATTATTACACCTGAGGTGAAGGTGGATGGTCGCGGTTCGATTGAAGGCGGTAAGGCCATTGCAGGTGGATTTCGGGTAACGATACCATTTGTCCTGCAGTTAGAACCCATGACATTCATGGGCGGAACCGCCACTGCAATTGACGAATTTGAACATGACACACGCTATAAAATTCGGAACAGTTTGTTAGAAACAGAACTTGTTTCAACCATTACAAATGCATTGCCCTTTGGTGCAGAAGTGTCTGTCTTGATGAGTAACGACTCTCTTTTTCCTACAGATACAACCTGGGAGCAATTGGGTATTTTCCGGGATTCTCTCGCTGCCAGAGGTTTACTTAATGAGTCAGACAGTTTATATATTCTCCGAAAATGCAGCGATATTTCACCCGATAGCGGTTTGGTTTATATCTTCAACGTTATGACTGATTTTTCAGAATGTTTTGATGGTTTACCATATATCGTGAAATATACTGCCTCCGGAACGGATACAATCATCTCGTACGTGGATACGCTTTTCAAATTTTCTTTGCCAAATCCGGAATCCTATTATGGCGCCGATGATTCGACAGGATATCCTGAAGGTATGGTAGCGGTACCAGGTTTTGGCGTCTATGCCAGTACCATCGATACATCACAGATCTTTTTACTGACAGATTATGGCAGTCATTATACCATGCCGAGATTTCATTTACCCGGGACGGATTCTATTGGTGTCTTTATATCTGTTGAAGATTACCTGGAGATCAGTTCCTTCATCACTTTTCGGTTAAGCAGTTCCGGAGCATTTGGTGCTGTGAATCCTGAATTAATAATAACCTATCCCAATGGCGGACAAACATTATATACCGATCAGACCTATGAAATCCTCTGGAGCGTTGGTGGTGAAAGTGAAGAAAAAGTGGATCTTTACTACTCAACAACAGGCGACTCCGCTACGTATAAATCAGCAAACTGTGTCCTGACGGATAACTGGACAGAAATTGAGTCAGGATTGAGTAATCTTGGTTCTTATTCCTGGGATCTGTCTACCAGTGGATTATCAGAGACAGATTCATTACGACTAAAAATTGTGTCCTCCAACGGAAAGGCCTGTGATATAAATGGCCATTATTTAAAGATTAGATCTTCCTCGAGATCAAATCGTTTGTTGCGTGGAAAACAAAAATTGAGTATGAGGGATAACTGATGAAGCGGATTATTCTCATATTTTCTATGCTTGGATTTTTAGTTCAAGCCCAGACCAAACGTGATCCACGAATGGTGGGCATGGCGGGTGCCTATACGACCATTGCTGATGGAATTTTTTGCGTTGGATTTAATCCGGGTATTATTGGGCTCCAGCAAAATGACCCGTTTATGATTCAAGCGTTTCAGCTTGATGTGGGTATGTTGGGGAATTTTTTCTCTATTCAAAATATCGCACAATACAGCGGCGATACATTGGACACTGCTGATAAGGACGCCCTATTCGATCAATTGGAAGCTTCGGATGGAATGGCCTTTTTTGTGGATACCCATATGCCCATACCTTTTATGAATATTTCGAAAGGGAATATGGCCTTTACATCCAATAATATCATTTTACAGAATTACAAGCTTCCCATGGGATTATTGGAACTCATTTTTTATGGAAATGGGCAAAGACCGATCCTGGACCTTGAATTTAATTATGAAATTGTGGGCTTGAACGAATACGGATTTTCGTTTGGGATTCCCTTTAAATCCATGTCCTGGGGAGTTACGGCCAAATATCTACAAGGATTATTTTACCTTGGGATTGATGAAGATTCTTCTTCAGCGACTTTGATTACAGATGATCTGGGGATCTACGGTTCAGGAAAATATATTATTCGGCAAGGCGTGGGTGGTGCGGGATTCGGATTGGATATTGGCGTGATTTCCCGACCCTATAATGGTTGGCAATTTGGTGCATCATTTATCAATATGGTTGGATCTATCAAATGGAATCAAAGTGGAGGAGGTGAGAAGCCTTCAAGTATTAACCCCCTTATGTCCAAATTTTATCCATTTACCTTTGGGGAAGATACACTGGATTTGAATGAATCCATTTTATATACATTTAATATTGACACGATTCGTATGGATAAAATGGGAAATGACTCTTTATTCACGAATGAGACCATCTTTTTTGTGGATACGTTAGCAAATGGCAAACGGCCTGAATTTGTAATACGTTATCCAGCTACTTTCAGGCTTGGTGCTTCAAAAAAGATTGACAATTTCTTATTCGCTACGGATTTGGTCGCCGGATTTGAAAATAAATATTACGCAA
>DQOT01000289.1 GCA_015658495.1 Fidelibacterota bacterium
TAGATGAATGATTGTTGTATTTCGGAGATGGATATGGCACAAATGATGACAACATTTTATCAAAGAGATTATCGTAAATCCAATAGCCTTCCCGTTTGCGGACAGAATTAATAAAATGATAAGATAAAATACTGTGGCGCATAAGCGGCGCATCGTAATATCACAACCAGGATGAAAGAAAAAACAATTCACAATCTCACATGGATCCCTCTTTTTCTCATTGGTCTTGGCGCCGTTGGGTTGGGGCTGGGCTGGCTCATTCACCCGCAGCCGTGGATGCTGGATCAACCACCCAACGAAGCATTGCTCCAAACATCATTTCAGAACCTGTTTGCGGCAGATATAAATGCACATCTCCCGGATTATTTATTGGTGATCTATCGCTTCTTTGGTTGGTGGGTATTGTCCATTGGGCTTCTCATCATGACCTACGTTCAGGTAACGAGAATGGGAACAGCATTGGCGCGGAATTCAATCTTGGGTGTGTTGCTGGTGATCTTGATCGGTGTCGCCTATATGGTTTTTAATTTTATTCCGCTGTCGCCATTTAAGAACGCTCTTTATTTGCAATCTGCCATGTGGCTAACCAGCGCTTATTATTCTATACAATTGAAGGATTAATTGTTTGGTTTCTCCGTGCGCTGGTACATTTGAATCCTTAATTTCAATCCTTGGATTTTGATTAATTTTCAATATGAATTATTATACAACTCATATTATTTTATTGGTAATCCGCGTTTAAATATTTGATAATAAAAATTTATGCAAAACGGCATAGGGAATAACAAATTAGCAACAACCCTGAGAACTGATAAATGGTGGATAGAACCATTGTGGACCGGTCTAGGGTTTCTTGGTTTTGTAGTATATACCACTTGGGCCGTGTTCCAGGCTGATCACTACTGGTGGAGTGCCGGAAACGAGGGCTTTGGCGGTTATTTATCCCCCTTTTATTCCCCACTCTTATTTATCAAACAGGGGATTGATGGTGTTGCTCCCCTGGGGCACGCCTGGTTTGGCTCCTGGCCTGGCTGGTGGCCTAAATTGATTCCCGCATCCCCGGCAATTTTTATTCTCGCCGGCCCTTTATCTTTCCGAATGACCTGTTATTATTACCGAAAATTTTATTATCGCGCTTATTTTCTATCTCCCCCAGCCTGTGCCGTAGCAGGTATACCACAAAAAAAATACAAGGGAGAAACTGCCCTTTTGGTTTTTCAAAACTTGCACCGCTATACGCTTTATATCGCATTGGGGTTTGTAGCAGTATTGTCGTATGATGGGTTTATGTCATTATTTCGTGGTGGTGAATTTGGAATCGGGGTTGGCTCTGTGATCCTGCTGGTAAACCCCATTCTCTTGGCAGGATATGCTTTTGGCTGCCATGCGTTTCGCCATCTTGCGGGAGGTAAAATGGATTGCTTCTCCTGTCCCGATGGTCAACAAAAAGTAAGATATAAACTATGGATGGGTATTTCCTGGTTGAATGGAAGGCATATGTTTTGGGCTTGGGTCAGCATGATCTGGGTAGCTTTTGCTGATTATTATGTGCGCATGGTGTCGGCCGGCCATTGGATTGATTACAATACTTGGGGTTTTTAATGTTGGATATTTCTGAAATTCAAATTATAGAACACGATGTCATCGTTGTAGGTGCGGGCGGCGCAGGATTGAGTGCGGCCATTGAGTGTTCCAGTCAGGGCTTAAGTACAGGTTTGGTATGCAAGTCCCTCCTTGGTAAGGCACATACGGTAATGGCCGAGGGCGGTGTTGCTGCAGCTTTGGGGAATGTGGATAACCGGGACCACTGGAAAGTTCATTTCCGGGATACAATGCGCGGTGGCAAATTTTTAAATGTTTGGCGTATGGCGGAACTCCATGCCAAGCAGGCTCCGGTTCGGGTTCGGGAGTTAGAAGAATGGGGCGCTGTTTTTGACCGCACGAAGAAAGGGCTTATCAACCAGCGAAATTTTGGCGGGCACCGTTATCCTCGGTTGGCTCACGTCGGCGATCGCACTGGATTGGAGATCATTCGTACTCTCCAGGATCATGGTATTCATCAGGGGATAGAAGTATACATGGAATGTACCGGTCTGGATCTATTGCAGGATGGTGACAGGACTTCCGGGATGGTGGCCATGTGGCGTGAAACGGGACAGTTTGTTATTTTTAAAGCCGGCGCTGTAATTCTGGCCACCGGCGGCGGCGGCAAGGGCTGGAAGGTTACTTCCAATTCTTGGGAATATTCAGGCGATGGACACGCCATGGCCTACGAAGCCGGTGCCGAACTCATGGATATGGAATTCACACAATTTCATCCCACCGGAATGGTTTGGCCCCCATCTGTACATGGCACCCTGGTCACTGAAGGTGTGCGTGGAGAGGGTGGCATCTTGGTGAACAGCGAGGGGCAGCGGTTCATGTTTGATAATATACCTGAACGGTTTGCATCCGAAACAGCAGATACGGAAGAAGAGGCAGCCCGCTGGTTAGCAGGGGATAAGGATGCCCGCCGTCCTCCAGAACTTTTGACTCGGGACGTGGTGGCCCGCGCTATCCGTAAAGAGGTAAAAGCTGGACGGGGAAGCCCGCACGGTGGTGCATTCCTAGATATTGCCAGCCAACGCAATGCTGAGGATATCAAGAAAAAATTACCTTCCATGTATCATCAGTTCAAAGTACTTGCCGAGTTAGACATTACGACTGATTCAATGGAGGTAGGCCCTACATTGCATTATATGATGGGCGGAATTCGGGTAGACGCAGATACACAAATGTCCCGCGTGCCCGGTTTATTCGCATGCGGTGAGTGCTCCGGTGGTATGCATGGCGCCAACCGCCTTGGTGGGAATTCGTTATCCGATCTACTCGTATTTGGAAAGCTTGCAGGCGTGGGAGCAGCACAGTATCTCCAGGGGATATCTACCCCGCCAAAAGTGATGGATGACCAGGCAAAAGCCGTCATTCGCAATGCAACAAATATTCTTAACAGAGAATCAGGTCAAAATCCCTATCTATTGCATGAAGAACTGGAAGAAAATATGCAAAGTAATGTAGGGATTGTCCGTACTGCAGAATTGTTATCTGCAGGTATAGCCAAGCTGGAAAGTCTAAAGAAATCTTATAAAAAGGTGAAAGCGAAGGGGTCATCGCAATACAATCCTGGTTGGCACGAAGCCCTGGCACTTCGAAACTTGATAATTACAGCTGAATCTGTAGCCAGGGCAGCTCTTCTGCGTGAGGAAAGCCGCGGGGCACATACGCGGCTTGACTTTCCCGGGGAGCAGGATGAGTGGCTGCACTATAATGTTGTGATCTACAAGGGAGATGACGGCAAAATGGTAGTTGGAAAAATAGAAAGAGAAAAACCGAGTCCGGAATTGGAACGAATTGCGAATCTGTCTATTGAAGAATTGGAAAAAGAAGTCGCCGGCGAAGGATAATATTCCATGGCATTAAGATCATTTAAACTGTTTCGTGGCGATGTTGCTGGCGGCCAGCTGGAAGACTACCAAATAGAAGTAGATACGGGTATGGTTGTATTGGATGCTATTCTGCGAATACAGGCAGAACAAGCCAATGACTTGGCCGTCCGCTGGAACTGCAAGGCGGGAAAATGTGGTTCTTGCAGCGTGGAGATCAATGGCAAACCAAAACTGGCGTGTATGACACGAATGAATGAATATGAAACAGATGAAACTATTTCTGTGAACCCTATAAAGACTTTCCCGGTGATAAAGGACTTGGTGTCTGATGTGTCCTGGAATTATGAGCAAAATAAGCGAATATCTCCATTTAAACCTGATCCATCGCAAAAAGATGAAAAAGGTAACTACAGGATGTTTCAAGAGGATATTGATAGGATTCAGGAATTCCGCAAGTGTATCGAGTGCTATCTATGCCAGGATGTGTGTCATGTACTTCGGGATCATAACCGTAAAGATGGTTTTATAGGGCCAAGATTCATGATTCGCCTAGCCAGCTTGGACATGCATCCTTTAGATACAGAAGACAGGATACCAGCGATCAAGGAAGATTTTGGTTCAGGAATGTGCAATATTACCCGTTGTTGTACAGATGTCTGCCCCGAGCATATCCAGATCACTGATAATGGCATAATACCATTGAAGGAACGAGTTGTTGACCGGTTTTACGATCCAATTATCTGGTTATGGAAAAAGGTATTTGGCGGTAAAGCATAAACACATATTCAAATTAATGTGATGACCCCAAAAAAAAGCCCCGGAATCTCCGAGGCTTTTTTTATCAATAAAATGGCGGTGTTTATCATTTTAGTTTAAAATTTACCGGGATAGAGATCCAAACTGCCACAGGTCGTTCACGTTGTTCTGCCGGATGGAATCTTGTCTTGCGGATTGCCTCCATGGCCGCCTCATCCAGACCTGTATTGGGAACGCCTTTTAAGATCAGTGTTTGCTTTACGCGGCCTTTTGCGTCAATATAAGCCTGTACGATAACCACACCTTCAATGCCCGCTTCCTGGGCGATTTCAGGATAAATCGGTTTTATGGGTGTTTTGGCTCTTGGCGCTAAATCATATGGAATAAAGACGACATTAGGGCCAGATGGCGGTGGAGGGGGTGCATCCATATTCGAAAAATCATCAAAGTCCAATTCGTCCAGAGTGAGATCATCAGCAATATCTTCATCATCAGAAGGGACTGGAATGGAGGGTCGCGCTGGCGGGGGCGTGTTATCAATCTGTTGGGTTTGTGGAATATCAATATTCTCAATGATCACCCGATTCACTTCTTCAAATTCCATGGTATTTAAAAACCGGGGAAACATGAGGAAATTCATGATCACTAGCCCCACGCCGATCAATCCGGTAATCCGGACCACGACAGGATATTTTATTTGTAGCGGGTTTACATGTGCCATCAGTCCACCAGCGTTTTGGTAGAATAATTCAATTTCAATGCTTCCACCTTACGAAGATTGTCATGAATGTCAGAAATGAGCCCCATCTCTGCTTCTTCGTCTCCTTTCAAAGAAACAACAATTTGTGGGTCTGCCACCCGTTTATCATACATAACCAGGGATATATCATCTACGCTAAGCAAACGATCATCAATGGAGATCAACCCTTCTTTTGATACCCACAATTGAACGGTGTGACGTTTAGATTTCAACTTTTCGATCCGTCTGGCTTTGGGCAGATTCACGGGGAGTCCGGAGTACTCTTTCAATACCGTTGTGACCATAAAAAAGACCAAGAGCATAAAAATAATGTCCGGCATGGATGCGGTGGGGATTTCGCTGGAGATCTTCGTTTTACGTGAAAATTGCATTAGTTACTGTTGGCGATTGAGATTCTTTTCGCATTAGCCATTTTCAGCTGATCGATCACACGAACGTAATCATTATACGCTGTTTTTGGGTGTGCTTTTACGGAAATGATGAGTTTATCATTTTCCCGAAGTCTTTGTCCCACGATGCGATGGATCTGCTCCACACTGGTGGGCTCCTCATCTAAAAGCACTTTTCCTTGGGAATTGATCAGGCAGTTTAAGATATTTTCTTTCCGGATCTCAATTTCTATATCCCCGGGAGGCGGGAGAACAATTCCCAACCCTTTATCCGTATCAATGGTGGTGGTTACCAGAAAAAAGATCAGAAGCAGAAAGGCAATATCTGCCATAGAAGAGGTGGGAATTTCCCCACCTTTGAATCTGCGTTTTTTGCCCATGCAGCTTGGGAAGTCTTACTGGTTCTTGGCTTCTTGTTCGTACAGGTGGTCCATGATCTTTACAGACTGCTCTTCCATATCCAGAACAAGTTTATCAATTCGGGATACAAAAAGATTTTGACAGGTCTGAATGATCATAGCCACGATGAGTCCGAATGCAGTGGTCAGGAGCGCTTGGGAAATACCCCCGGCCACAACAGCAGGCGAAATATCGTTGGCAGCCTTGATCGCATCAAATGCGGCAATCATCCCCACAACCGTTCCGGTAAACCCGAGCATAGGTGCGATGGTGATCACGGCATTCAGCCAGATCATATTCTTTTCAAGAAAAGCCATTTCGATTGAACCAGCATTTTGGATTGCTTTCTCAACATCTCTCAACCCGCGATGCATTCTGGAAAGGCCGGCATGAAAAATAGCGGCTACAGGCCCCTCGGTTTCTTCACAAACCTGGACTGCGGCTGCTGAGCCATTTTCATTGATTGCACTGGTAATTTCATCGAAAAAAGACTGTGAATCTACGGCAGACATCATGAGTGAATAAAATCGCTCAATGGCAAATCCAAGCCCAAATAAAAGGGTCAATAGGATTGGCCACATGAAGCCGCCGCCTTCTAGGAAATAATGGACCATGGTGTTACTCCGGTTATGATCTAATTAATATAACTTAAGATAATAAAAAAGTTTATTTACAAGACTTTGAATTTAGTTTAAGGATTCTAAGAATGCATCAGCTTCGTTAAAATGTTTCATAGACTCGATCACCTGATTATCTAACTGCAATCGGATATTGGCTGCTTCGTCTTTTCCCCAGACGGATCCAGCGATCTCGCTTTTAATTCTATTGAAAATATAATCCGTATTCAATAGCAAAGAATCCTCAATGACTGAAATTGAATCTTGTTGAAGATGATGAAGAAAATCATTAAAAATATTAGCAGAAACAACCCACTCATCCCTGAATTCAGAAAACGATGTAAACTGGTCTGGGTGGATGGAGGCAAATTCAGATGCAAAATTGAAGATCGGCCGCTTTGCACTTCTTAAAACTTTCCCCGTTTCTGCATTAATGGTGCTTTTGTAAGGAATATAAACATCAGGTGTAATGCCGCCGCCGCCATACACAACGCGCCCCGCTTTTGTGCTGTATTTCGGACGTAATTCCTTCAGGCTGTCAATCTTGGATTCCCGATCTGTCGCATACAATTCCCTGTAATAAGCCAGGTCATTGCCATTTTCATAAGGGCGCTGAATCAGGCGTCCTGAAGGCGTATAATAACGGGCAATGGTGACCCGCACAGCGGCACCGGAATCCAAAGGAAGCTGCCGCTGGACAAGGCCTTTCCCAAAACTTGTTTCACCCACAACGAGTCCTCGATCCAAATCTTGAACAGCGCCAGAAACAATTTCGCTGGCACTGGCTGATCCTCGGTTAATCATGACAATCAGTGAAAAGTTATCCCACCCTTTTTTCGGATCAGCCAAAAAGACCTTGTTGGATTCTTTGATTTTTCCCCGGGTATAAACTAAGGTATCCTCTGTGGTGATAAATTGATCTGATACGGCTGCTGCCTGTTCTAAAAACCCTCCACTGTTTCCACGCAGGTCAAACAAAAGCCGTGTCATACCCTGGGCTTGAAGTTTATCCAGGGCGGTTGTGACTTCTTTTTCTGTTGTGGCGGAAAACCGCCTTAAGAAAATGTATCCGGTTTCATCATCGATCATGGTGGCAGCACCCACGCTGTAAATAGGAATATTGTCGCGAATAATTGTCACGTCAAATGGTTGTCGGGTGCCAATTCGACTGATGGTTACATTAACCTTGGTACCTTTCCGTCCACGCAGTTTCTTGAACACTTCATCCTTGGTGATCTTGTATGCATCTTCACCATTGATGGCGATGATCTTGTCTCCAGGCATGAGCCCCACAATATCTGATGGACTGTCCGGTACAGGAGAAATGACGGTAATAAACCCATCCAAAATATCAAATTCGATCCCGATACCTTGGAATTTTCCCTTAAAAAGTTCATTAATATTTTTCTGCTCCTTGGTAGGGATGTAGGTGGAATGGGGATCCAATTCCTCCATTAGTCCATGGAAGGCACCATCCATAACCTTATCCATATCAACGGTATCAAAATAAAAATGATTCACGTAGGAGATGATCTGTTGCAGGACATTGATCTTTTCTCTCAAGATCTTGTACACATTTTGATTGCTGGAATAGGCCCTTGGAATGAAAAGGAAAGCAGCCAGTAGAAAGCCCATGGTTGCAGATAAGGCCAATGGCCAGATCTGGCGTAATTTTTTAAACATGATTTTTTATTGTTTTGTTACAGACCAATATAGAGCATCGTTCGAAATGAAGGGCCTTGGATCGCAGACGTGGGAGAATCGCTGATTTTTGTCCTGCCATTCAATTCCCAATTTCCCCCGGAGATGGTACCTTTATTAAACCCAACACTGATGCGAAGTCCCAACCGCTCTAAAAATTGCCATTTTACGGCAATGTAGGGCTGAAAATTAAAGAAGGTTGCACTCACATCACGCAATAATCCCGGTACTGCACCGGGTAAAATATCCGGATCTGCATACTCAGTGCTGTCAACACCATAATACAGCGTACCGGTGCTGTCCATGGTGCCATAAACATTCTCAAAAACGTTATTCCACCGTGGATTTCCACTTTGTTGATCAATGGCTAGGCTGGCCCGACCAAGGCCCATCAGGGCTCCTGCTGATAATTCAAGATCCTGTAAAAGCGGCATAACATATTCTACGGAAGCAGCACCCAATGAAAAAGTAAATTTTGCTTCAATGGTTGGGTTGAAAAATCCGGTATAGTCTTTAACAGCCTCACCCGTATCCAGGGAATCATTATTATTATCATCACTAAAAACTTTTATAGTTGGGCTCGATGCAACGGTGGTGGCACCCACGCCGGCGTACCCGCCAATGCGCCACCTGCCTGTGATGTGGGCAAATCCTTCTCCGCCATGAATAACAAAAGGATCCCTGAATTGTTTGGGGTCAAGTCCCAGTCCTGTTAAATAGAATGATCCCGGAATGGAATCGAGTTTAATGTACATGGGGCTGTAGCCAATTCCACCGCCCAGAAAATCTTCTGCCGGATAACTGAATTGTGCCATTAAAATAGATGTACTCAGCGCGATGAATAAAACAATGTTTTTCATGTTTATGGGGTTCTCCGCATGATGGAATGTACCAAATTAAGATTCATCGTTGAATTTAGAAAGAAAATATAGCCATAAATTTAAGAATTAGAACCAAAAGGGAGACAAGGGCTTTTCCTTGTAAAAATACCCCTATCACCCTATATTTTTTGAAGAGTAAACGAGGTAAGGGAGATCAAAACGTGATTTGCCTCCCGAATAACTGCATCCAATTTTGGTTTAAACCATGAGGTTAAGTACGTTCAAAGGAGCTGAAATGCGCTTCTTAAAAGGAATATTTCTTGGAGTCCTACTCTTGTCTAATCTCACAGGCAAGGTGGTTTTCCATGTTTACGGGTCCTATGACCTGGATAAAGATGGGCTGGCGGAGACGCTCATCCTCAATACCCGTGCGTCATCTGCGACTTGGGTAGAGATTTCAAAGTCATCCCATGTGGATACCCTTTGGTCTTATATACTGCCCCAAGGGCAAATATTCAATGATGCAGAAATAGTGGACATGGATGACGACGGTTACCATGAGCTAATAGCCGTGGTGGATCTATTTCCATCCATTAAAGATCAGGCATGGCTTTATGTCTTCCCCGGCAGTGCCGACGGGTTTGCACAAGATCCGCTCACCTTAAGTTATCAATCCCTGGGATTCAATATCGTCCGCCCGTCAAACCTCTCGTTGGTTCCGGGCGCATCTCCAAAATTATCCGTTGCCTTTGGCGCAACCCTGCGCCAAGGCATGGTTTTCGATATCGAGATGTCGGATCATGATATTTCTCTTTCAAATATTCAGATGCTCGTGGCTCCCATCATCAGCAATGGTTATGGACTGGTTTTTGCAGGCGGGTTTACAAGTCATGGCGGACATTTTATAGCCATGCTTTCTCCGGAACGCAATCAGCTCAAAACAGCTATTTTTGATGTAGGACAAAATTTTAAACTTATCCAATCTTCCCTGATACAATTGGGAGATGCACGGGTTCCCCTGGGGGCAGGCATTCAGGCATTCCGTTCCAAACGATCCAATAAAAATGGCTTGTTAATTCCCTTTGAATCCGACGATGTTTTTCTTCTGGAAGTGGAGGGCAAAGAAACAAAACTTTTTAATACAAGTCTGTCCGGAAAGGGCGCTTATCCGATCTCAGCCAAAAAGGGACAAGCTAATATTGTTAATGTGCTCGCAAAAAGACGTGA
This sequence comes from Fidelibacterota bacterium, assembly GCA_015658495.1. Lineage (GTDB taxonomy): Bacteria > Fidelibacterota > Marinisomatia > Marinisomatales > UBA1611. The sequence continues at coordinate 10,096 of DQOT01000289.1, forward strand.
TGCAGAAGTGTATGCAGCACAACCAACCCTTTCGCATTATTTCCCCTCCCGTACAGAAAAAGGCAAACTACCCCCGCCACCCCCTCCGTTAACAGACGAAGCAGCAACGCTTAACTCGGTTGCCATGTCCCATGATCAGGATCTCACCAGTCTCCCCGCAGGCCAAAATGAAGTTTATGGCACCCCAGATGAAAAAGTGAACAAACAGGTAAAATATGATTCTTTGACTCCCACGCTTGGGGACTTTTTGGCCAGTGTGAAAAAGGATAAACCCCAAGAAACAGAAGCGTTAGAAAAGACTTCTGTCCCGAATATGAACAAGGAAATGGAAAGCGTCACCTGGGCCGATGAAGCCGGTTTTACACAAGTGAACCTTGGTGAGTATATTTCCGAAGAGACAGTAAGCGATTCCGTCACCTCACCGATCCCTGAGAAAGATACCGGCGTATCCACTTTTACAAAAACGGTGCAGGAAGCGCTCGTTCCAAAAGTGGTGAACTCAGACACGACCTTGGATATGCAGTCAGAAAACGAGATTGACCTTTATTACGTGTTGGCCATGACGCCTGCTTCAGATACAAAAGACCGCTATATCTTTGATGGGGAAGCTCCTTTTGGTGTAGCGGTGAACCAAGTGCCTCCCATGGGAGAGGTGACCCATTTTCAACACGGTGTTTCTGCGAACCTGGCAGGTTTGAAACGGGGTGAATCCTATGATTTTGCCTATTCACTGCGGGATGCGCGCTTAGACAGCATCACAACCTTGACCATGGTTCATGATATGCAGACCAATGTGGTATTCATCTCCATTTCGCCTACAAAGGATTCATTATCCCAATCTTACCAGCCGGAAGCATTTGATCCAAAATTATTTGAATTTCCGAATTATTTCTTTGAAGGATTTCCCACATCCTTGGACATGGATTTTACGGATAAGCTGATCCGATTCTCCTTTGACGGAGAAAAAGATTCAACCTATCAGGGCATTTATCTTTCTTCAACGACGCCATCAACCCCTTCCCAATCCTTGGCTGTTTTTATGGATGAGGGGACCCTCCAGGCTATTCGAGGAGAGGTGGTAGTGCGAGCCAACGGTTCCAAGAAGGTTACGACAGAATTCGATCTGGTTGGTACAGTTGAGCCTGCGGTCATGTTTTCCCGGCTGATCCGGGAATTTTTCCCGGACGAATTAAAAATTAAACTTCTTCAGGGCGCTACATTGGAAGAACCTTTGTTTGGCCCAGCGGGTAAACTACCCAAGATCACGCGAGAACCCCGTTTACCCGAAGCCCAGCCGGACCAGGCGAATCCCGAAATCCCTGTAGAGCCGAAACAAAGTAATGTTCCGGAAGAGCATGAAGTCTCTACAGATGACCAATCTGTCACTGCGTCTGAAACACCGGAAACCCAGGAAGATGAAGTGGCGCCTGCGGTGTTAGAAGTGGAAAAATTGGAATCCGATCTACCACCTGCACTGATTGATTCACTCAAGTTAGAGCAGCGGAAAGAACCAATTACACCTGTTGAAGAGAGAAAACCTGCTGCACCGGAAGAATCCCAACCGAATAATGAATCAGAAAAAGAGAATACAAAAGTTGAAGAAGATGACGGGAGTGATGAGTAGGTAGTTCAATGGATCTATCTTACACAGTACGCAGGATTTTCATTTTACTGACCATTATTCTGGGATTATCCTTTGGTCAGAAGATTGTTCATATGAATGGGACCTACGATTTGGATGGAGACGCGCTTCTTGAGTTCATTGCTTTGGAATTGGATCCGAATAAAGATGTATTCCCAACAGCTGTCCGGTATTATGAAATTGATTCGGATGGCTACCAAACCCTGATTTGGGAATTTACGCCACCGGTCGCCTTGGAGGGACAATTTGTGGATGCACAAATAGGTGACTTGGATGGTGATGGCGCACCGGAATTGGTATTGGTTATGAACCTGTCCCGCTTTGGTGATAATATCACACCACATGTATTTGTGGCCACTTATCCCTGGGATGGATCCCATTTTTCCGAAATCCCCTCCGCTACCTTGGATGTGGGCAAAAAGAATCGATCCCTGCGCTGTAATAATTTTCAATTGTTGGACCAGGATGCGGATGGAGACCAGGAACTGGTTTTGGCATTGGGCAGTCCATTCCGCGGCTTTGCCATTGTGAATGCATCATCATCTGGTTTATCTCTTACTAAAAAAGTCCGTCCTGATGAATTACTGGTAGGCTCCGGATTGCTTTATGTGGGTGTGGTGGATTATGATGGTGACGGCTATGATGATGTCCTGGCACTCAGTCCGGAAGGTCACACCATAAAAGCACAGCCTTTTTACAATATTGGCGGTGTTTTTGATTCCGGTCATCTGGTACGGAAAAGAATTGATGGTTTGAGTGGAATTTTGCCTAATTCCATCAAATTAACGGATTGGGACGCTGATGGATTTTTTGATGTCCTGGTGCCCTTTAATTCCGGAGATATTGCTGCTTTTACACTTACACCTGCAACTCTGGTGATCGAAGATGTACCTGTAAATCCTGGTCCCCTGACACAAATCGCCTTAGAGGATTTTAATCAGGACACTTTTGAAGATATTTTAATGTTGTCTTCTGATATCAATGCTTTAACATTGGTTTCAGGGCAAGACGGCGGCGTGGAAGGTGTTGAAAATGCCATGAGAAATGTTCCTGCGGGTATGCAGATTTTTGCTATGGTGCCCATGTCCAAGGCGGGCCAATATACAGGAAATGTGTTGGTTTCGGGATGGGATGGAGAAGAGAATTCCACCTATATTATTCAATTGGGCAAAAGGTCTGCTCGGTTGGACCAGGGCTATTTAATCACATCCGATTTCATTTCAAAACGCTTACCTGATTTATTGTCCAATGTGCAGGATGATGAACCGGAAGTACCAGAAGTGTATATTGAAATATTGCCTGGTGAAAAAGAACCGTTACAACCTCAGCAGGAAGAAAAAATAATCACCGATCTTGGCCAATCCCCCGGGAGTTATATTCCCAGCACACTAACACCGGAACAACAGGAAGGTAAAGTCTTGAGAGAACAACCCAAGGTTTCCATCCCGAAAAAAGTTGCCCGGACATTGGAGCAGCCTAAGAAACCACGACCGAAAGAAACGGTGGGACAACGCCTGCCGAAACACATCCTTCCCCGCTATGTGCTGACGCCCGGACAGCCATTCTTGTATGAGATTCCCAAAGACAGCACAGATGAATTTTACAGCTTCCGCTGGGACAATCAGCCCCCGAAAGGGATGTACTTCCTGTATGAAAGTAAATCCATTAATTGGGTACCCACAGAGAAACAATTGGATGCCTTCCCGATCTCCTACCTGGTGCGCATGAAAGTGGCTGAAATCATGGAACCCGCAAGCGCATCCACGGAAAATGAGCAAGTTTATAAAGCGGTCCCCGTTTTGGAAAGTCGGGACGAAAGTCTGTGGATTTATGTGAATGATCCGCCAAGATTTCTAACCCAACCCACCATCACAGAATTTATTGCCGGCTCAACATTTCGGTATGAACCCATTGTCCAGGATCGAAACAAAGATGCTGCACTTCGTTATGAATTGGAAGTGGCTCCCAAGGGCATGACCTTTGAAAATGGCGTCTTATCCTGGAAAACGGACAGTGCCCATGTAGAGATCTATGATGTGCGGTTGGTTGTAACAGACGGCTTTGAAAGAACTGCCCAAGAATTCCAGCTTTTTTCCCGGGCCGGTGTTAAGATTCTTTCCCATGCGCCTGAATCTGCCAGTGTTGGAAATACCTACAATTATCCTGTAAAGGTTTGGCGCCAGCGTTCTGATCAAAAGATCAGCTATAAATTATTTTATGGTCCCGATGGTATGAAAATGGATCCCTCCGGTACGGTTTCATGGACGCCGAATCCGGTGCAGGTTGATACAGCAAAATATGCCATAGTGGTGAGTCACGGTGTGGCTACCGATACACAATATGTGGATCTTTTTGTAAATCACCCGCCAATCATCAAGGCCTCGCCAAGTCTCATGAACAAGATCAATGTGGGCGGAATCTGGGATTTTGAGCTGGAAATAGAAGACCCCAACAAGAATGATCAATTGGTTTATACAGCCCATGAGTTGCCCCAAGGCATGCGCATGGATCCACACACGGGCCGTTTGAGATGGGAACCCACCATGAATGAATTGGATTTCCATACCTTAAAAATCGAAGTATCAGACGGACATGAATCCCGTATGCTGGAATCAGACTTTTTTGTGAATGCGCCGATACAGATCGTTTCTGTGCCCACCATGTCTGCCACTGTGGGTGATGAATATGCTTATCGCATCATGGTGAATGATAAAAATAAAGGTTCCCTCCTACCATTTAACCGTGTGGTAAAAGTGGAAAATGTTTCCGCCATTCGCATGTATTCCATCAATATTACCGATGATGTTGCCTTGGCGAATGTGGATCGGTATTTAGGTGATTGGCACAATGCCGATGCCATCTATTACGTGGATTCGAAATATCCGGCAGATTCACTTGTCTCCCGGCTTAATATGAAAAAATACGCCCATTCCGTTTTCTTCGAGGATGACAGGTTGTGGGTACTTTTGGAAACAATTGATGGCCGCACCATCAAAATTAAAGATTTTCTGTGGGAATTTTTCCATGGTGGCAAAGGGAAACCGCCCCGCGTTGTAGTTGAACGTGTGAATCATGTGAAATTTTCCCTATTGGATTTTCCCGAAGGCATGGTTGTAGATGGTGCCTCGGGAACACTCCGCTGGACGCCCTCCGTGGAACAAACCGATGCACACCGAATCACCGCCGTTGTGTCTGATGGTTACACTAAGGATGAACAAACATTTGAAATCTATGCAAATCATTTACCCACGATCGTTTCAAATCCACCGCACATGGGACTGGTTGGAGAATTGTTCAAATATCAGGTTCGCGTGGATGATAAAAATGAAAATTCACAATTGGAATACACCCTGATGAAAGGACCCCACGGGATGCAAATGGATCGGCATGGGAAAATCCTCTGGGTTCCAAAAGCAGCGCAGATCAATAATAATTCCTTTGAAGTGGCTGTAAGCGATGGTTATGGCACAGATGTGCAGATGGGAAAAGTATTTGTGAATAATGCACCCACGGTCATATCTAATCCGAAACCGGTTGGATTGACCGGGCATTCTTGGCGTTATAAAATGACCACACAGGACCTGAATGGGGATAAGGTGGCTTATCGTGCCGTAAGGCTGCCGAAATACGCCCGCTTCAATAAAAAGAAAGCGACTGTGGAATGGACACCGCGTAAGAACCAGATGGGCATGAATGATTTTATCTTAATGGCGGTGGATGAACATGGTGCAACAACAACCCATGAATTTCAGGTTCATGTTTTCCATGATCCCAGTTCACAGCAATTAGTGAATACGGGCTGGCCCTTGATGCTCACCTTTGTGGGCGTTGTTTTTGCCTGGGGCATGGCGCAGATTTAAAGATATCGTAAAACGTAATTATTTAATGAAGTAATTACGCATTACGTTTTATTTTTTACAAACAACACTCTAATAATTCATCCAGTTTCTCTGCAGGCTGGATATCCACCTTCACTTCCACCAAAATCACTGGTTTTGAAAAAGAAAAGGTCTCAATCTTCACCCAATCCTTTTCCGTTGTGATGATATAATCCGCATCAGTAGAAAGTGCTTCCACGTTTTTCCAGTCCGATTGAGAATAATTAAAATGGTCTGGAAAAACTTCCTCCCCAACAATCTTACAGCCCATCTTTTCGATAGTTTGTTTAAATCCAGCAACGTCACCAATGGCGGAAACGAGAAATACTTTCTTTCCTTTTATATTTTCCGGAGTTTCCGGTGATAAAAAAGAAATAGATGATTGCAGGGTTGACCATAAAACAGGCAATCCTAATTCCCGAACTTTACGCCTTAAAAAAGGTGGCGGTATTTTCAAATTCGTTTTTGTCAAGATTAATGCGTTGCCCCGCTTAATGTTGAGCCAAGGCTCTCTTAAAATGCCATAGGGCATAAGTTTGTGATCAAAGACAGAATCACCGCTGTTGACCAGCACGAGGTCTAAATCTCGCTCAATTGCCCGATGTTGGAAGCCGTCGTCCAAAAGAATCACATCCGGATTGAATTGCTGCACAAGAAACATCGCGCCGCGGAACCGGTCTTCGTCCACTACCACAGGGACATTATTTAATTTTTTTGATATTAAAAAGGGTTCGTCTCCCGATTCTTTCCAAGCTACTTTTGGTCCATTTCCGTCGGAAACTAAAAGGGTGCCTTTGGTGGAGCGTCCGTACCCCCGGCTCAATACAGCAACCCGCTTCCCTTTATTTTGTAAATACTGTGCAAGGAAGATCACGGTAGGCGTTTTGCCTGTGCCACCCACCGTAATATTACCAACACTGATGACATGGCACGGTAAACGCCGGGAAACAAAAAAACCATATTTGTAAAATAAACTTCGCCAATAAACGAGTCCCCAGTAGAACATGGCAAAGGGAAATAACAAATATGCCTGGTATTCTTTAGAAACTCTCATTATTTGCATAATGCAAGTTAATTTGCTCTACTTCATCCATTTTTTCGATCAATATTTGGCTGCATTCATTAAAATCATGTTCTTTATCAAAAAAGACGGGTTCTCCATATTGGATGAAAATTTTCCCGAAGGGTTGTTCTAAATAGAATGTATCCCAATTGGTGAATCCCCAACGCCGGGTGGAATGAACACTGATTGGAATGATGGCAGCATTTATAGTTTGGGCAGCACGGATGCCCCCGGGCTTTGGAATACGGGCTGGACCCGTTGGTCCATCGGGTGTAATGAAAACGACTTTTCCCGGTTGTTTCAAGGCGCGGATCATATCTTTATAAGCAACCTCACCTTTTTCTTTACTGGAACCACGCATCATATTCCAGCCCCACTTTGTGGCAATCCGGGAAATGATTTCAGCATCTTTATGAGTCCCGGCAAGGGCATGAAAATTTTCTTTCCTTAAATCGTAAACAATGGATAATAATTGTCCATGCCAAGCAGAAAGAATGACGGATTTTCCTTCGTTGATCAAAGATTCGTAATTGTTTCTGCCGCGCACATCCTTTCGATTGGTACCATAAAAGAATTTGAGCAGGAGACTCCCGAGACTCACCTTGATTTTCATGGCAAGGGAATCAGTCATGCTCTACTTTTGTTTTGGAGAGAATGGATTCAGCAGCACGGTCGTAAACTCCGGGCATGCCCAAAGTGCGGCGAACTTTCTCAAATCCTGTGAGCATTTTTTTACGTAGGTTATTTTTATGGTCTAAAAGCGGTAATACCGCAGCAACCAGATTACTGGCGGTCATGTCCTGTTGTAAGAATTCCGGAACAATTATTTCATCCGCAATGAGATTGACCATGGAGGCGTACTTCACCGATGCCATTGTGTTGGCCATCCACCAGGAAACGCCAGATAACTTGTAACATACAACCATTGGCGTGTCTTCCACTGCACATTCCAGGGTGGCAGTACCAGACGACACAAGGGCAGCAGTTCCGGCCACCATAGCCTTGCGGGCATTATCTTCAATTTTAAATGTATTTGGAATGGGAGTAAAGGAAACATTAACTGCTTTGCCAACCATGATCTGCAGGTTTGGATTGTCTTGTTTTAATCTTTCTACCGTTTTGAGAAAAATGGGCCAATGGCGATCCACTTCCTGTTGGCGGCTCCCAGGGAGTAAAACCAGCACCGGATGTTCAATCGTCAAATCATGTCGTTGATAAAAATCCTTAGAAGTTTCATCCACGTGTTCCTGTTCAGCAAATGGATGTCCCACATAATTGGTGGGTAATCCTCGGGTTTCAAACCAATCTTGTTCAAAAGGGAAAATAGAAAGGGCTTGGTCCAAAACTGCTTTCATGGTTTCAACCCGTTTTTCTTTCCAGGCCCAAACTTGGGGCAGGATGAAATAGGTAATCGGGATTCCTAAATGTTGAATGTTTTTACCAAGCCGCAGATTGAACCCAGGGTAATCGATTAAAATGACACGATCCGGTTTTGTGCGAGTAATGGTATCAATCGTTTTACCCATGATCTTCATCATGCGGGGCAGGTGTTTTATTACTTCTACAAATCCCATTATGGATAGATCATCTGTATGCTCTAAGATCTGCATACCAGCATCTTTCATGGCATTTCCCCCATGTCCCATAAACGTGGAATTGGGATGAATATTTTGCATGGCACGAATCAATTTACCACCATGAAGATCGCCGGAGGGTTCGCCTGCAACCAAAAAGAATTTTAAAGGCTCCGAATTCATGGTTGGCCCATTTTACAAATTAGACCGGCGATCCAAAATAGGTTCGGGCCGTGATCAATAATAGAATAAGAGTAATACTTTGCAGGGTACGCTTTTCTGTTTGGAGTGTTTTTATCAGAGGCGCTGGTGATCGATCATCGCTGCCCATCCAGGGAGTAATTCTTGGAAACAGTCGTGGGACGTGGCCACGGTACGTTTCATAATCAGCACCAAAAAGATTCACCAATGTTTCTTCTTCCAATGCAATAATCAGGGAATATTGAAAAGTGAAAAAGGCAAAAACGACCAGGAGGATTTCCCACATGAATGGTCCGCCGGCAATCAAAGCCATGCCGCAATAAATGATCATATTACCAAGATAAAGTGGATTACGGGTTCTTGCGTAGGGTCCGGAGGTACAAAGTGACGGCGCCCCCACTTTTGTTGTTCTTGTAGCGCCACCCGCATACCGAACTGCGTTGATGCGAATAGATTCACCGATCAATGCCATCGCCACGCCAAAATAAACAAATGGCAAAGCAGGGCTGGCAAAATATAATAGTGCAATCACAAGGGGCAGCGGTGTAAAACTCCGATAGCTAAACAAAAATTTTCGCAGATTTATCAATGAATATCCTGAACAATCATTTGCTGAATTTCCATAGCCACTTCCAATGCTTCCCTCCCGGCCTTGCCGGTGACAATGGGTGTTTCTTTTCCCTGGACAGATTTGATAAAATTATCCAATTCCATTCGTAGAGCATCGCCGGCAATTACAGGCGGTTTGTCGTAGGCGATGAATCGTTCCGAACCCCCATATTCAAAAGGAGCCGTCATGAGCGCTTGCGGATCCTCATCTGGATCGCCCACTACTTTATAGACTTCCGTAAGTCCTAATAAAAGATCAATGGTGGCATAGAGATCCCGTTGAAAAACTTTCACCTTACGAACCTTATCTTTTGCTACGCGACTAGACATGATGCTGGCAACCGTCCCGTTCCCAAACCGGATTCTTGCGTGGGCAATATCTACAGAATCAGTGAGAATAGAAAGTCCCGTAGCACGTATGGTTTTCACCGGCGAATCTACCAGCGAAAGTAAAATATCGATATCATGAATCATGAGATCCAATACAACAGGAACATCCGTCCCCCGGGTTGTATACGGTGCCAGCCGCTGAATCTCGATAAATTTTGGGCTTATATCGTAAGGCTTCAGCGCCAAGAGGGCTGGATTCAATCTTTCAATGTGCCCCACCTGAATCATGGTCCCTTTTTCTTTGGATAATAAAAGAAGACGATCCGCTTCTTCCAATGTCTTTGTAATAGGTTTTTCGATAAAAACGTGTTTTCCAGTCAGAATACATTTTTCTGCTACCTCGGCATGAAACGGGGTTGGCGTAACGATAGAAACGGCTTCAACCTCATCCAATAAAGATGATAATTCTGTAAATGCATTTGTATTATTCTGATTGGCAATGGATGAGGCACGATGGGGATCAATATCAAAAATACCCACCAGGTCTGCATCCTGTAATGATGCATAATGTTTTGTGTGGTGCCGACCTAAATGGCCCACACCGATCACGCCAACTTTGACAGATTTATTTCGCATAATAAGCATAAAAGTTACGGAATCATAATTGGAGATTACACGGTAGAAAACTGTAACTTATTCAAGTGGAAAAAATCTTGCATTTGTGGAGAACAAACAGCAATTTTTGACATTAATCGAGGTATTAATGGAGTTTCATCATGGCTAACGACATGAAATCCGGAGTAGGATTTATTATTCCGGCAGCCGGCGTCGTCGGCTTTTTTACATCTCTCCTGTTGGGGGAATTCTTTGTGAGCATCATTATCGCCGTGGCAGGAATTCTTGTTTGGTTCCTGTACATGCTGGTGATGGAATCAAATATGCCACAGCAAATGGGCAACATGATCATGCTGTTTGGCATCATGCTTGCTATTGGGATATTCTTTGGATTTGGGGTTACACAAAATATGTTTGGCGGATTCGAATTCCAAACAGAAGGTTCTATTTTTTCTCTGGTGATTCTTTTCTTTGCGGTCCTTACCGGACTAAATTTCCGAAATCAATCCCCTCCAGTGGCCGCTGCAGGACCTGGCGGACTCTCCGATTCAGACAGGGACTTGGTTATGGATGCCATTAAGCAATCCCAAGACTCTGTTGAGGCAACTGATGAACCGCGGGTGATCATTGTTAAACAGGAAGCTGCCCCTGTGGTCGTTGAAAAAGAAGAGAAAGAGAAAAAGGAAGAGCAACCGAATCCTTACGATCCATACGGCCTGGCAAATAATCCGTATTTTGCCTATCCGCCGGATTATTATTACGATGAGGATGATGAAGATGAAGATGATGAAGATGATGAAGATGATGAAGATTGGGATGATGAGGATGATGAAGACGAAGATGACGAATAAAATGCGTCTTTCTTAACAATTAAAAAGGGCAGTGGAAACTGCCCTTTTTTTATAAAATCATTCGCAAAACCTAAAAAATGTTTGTTGAGTTGAATTATCTATTGAATATCACAGCATCCAATCGGATGGAAGTCATCAGCCAAGCGGTGTTTATTTTGTTAAAATCGAAAACGGCGGTTTTGTACAAACGGTAAAAATAGTTTTGGTAAAATGAGGAAGTACTTCCTAATAGAAAACGAACAATATGTAGCAATATAACTCCCATTATCCCCTAACCTGAAGACAAGGATTTAATATTTGATTAAACATTAAACTTAAAGAAAATACAATCCCCGTCTTTTACAGTATATTGCTTCCCTTCCTGACGGATCAACCCCAATTCTGATAGCGCTTTTTCGGAACCATATTTGATAATATCTTCATATTGAAATATTTCTGCCTTAATGAATCCCCGTTCAAAATCGGTGTGGATCTCTCCCGCAGCTTTCGGCGCGGATGCGCCCACAGGAATAGTCCAGGCCCGAACCTGTTTATCACCACAAGTAAAAAAGGTATGGAGTCCCAGTAAGCTAAATCCCGCATGGATCACCTTATGAAGTCCCGGTTCAGGAAGGTTGTATTCTGTAAGGAATAATTCTTTTTCTTCTTCCGGTAGAACAGCGATCTCCTGTTCGATGGATGCACAGATCCGGATAGCAGAATTTCCTTCTTTCTCAGCAAAATCAAAAAGGGTCTGGACATTATTATTTCGTTTATCCTGCATGATCTCTGTTTCATCTACGTTGGCTGTGTATAGGATCGGTTTACTGCTAAGCAGGTGCAAGGAGCGCAATATCTTTTTTTCATCTGCATCATGGATGGGCAGGGTACGTGCCCGGTGTCCCTCATTGCAATGCTGGATCAATCGATTGATAAGATCCA
>DQOT01000154.1 GCA_015658495.1 Fidelibacterota bacterium
AAAGCACTTACGTCCTCATAGGAAAAGAGAATGGAAATGAACTTGGATTGTTGTTCTTTGAAGGTGTGAATCTGTGACCGGGTGGGTGTAACCAGACTCATTTTTTACGGAAGGATAATTTGACAGGAATCCCATTAAAATCAAAATGTTGCCGGAGTTGGTTTTCCATGTATCTCTGGTAAGAAGTTTTCACCAATTTAGGATGGTTTACATAAAGCGCGATCACGGCAGGATTCCGACTCACCTGTGTGGCATATTTGATCCGGACCACCTTTCCCTGTTCTGCCGAAGGTGGATTTTTAGAAATGATCCTGTCCAATGCATCATTCAGTTTATTAGTTGAAACAAGGTTTTGGCTGCGGTCATAAACTTCCCATGCCGTTTCCAAAACCTTATGGATGCGCTGTTTTGTCAACGCTGAAATAAATAATAATGGATAGTGATCCAATGCCTTGAACTGGTAACGGATCTCTTCCTTAAACTCTTTCATGGTATATGTTTCTTTTTCAACAAGGTCCCATTTATTCACGACGAAAATGAGTCCCTTCCCTTTATCCATCACAAAATCCACAATAGATTTATCCTGCTTCCCGAATCCTTTTTCCGCATCAATGAGAACCAAAACAACATTTGCACTGTCGATTGCATTTTGGGTACGGACAATGGAATAAAATTCGATCTTGTCTTTGATCTTCGCCAGTTTTCTCAAACCTGCCGTATCCACCAGAGTGGTATCTTTTCCATACCATTTGATGTGGGCATCAATGGCGTCCCGTGTCGTCCCTGCAATGGGGGTTACAATGGTCCTTTCTTTTTGCAAAAGAGCATTCGTCAGGGATGATTTCCCCACGTTGGGCATACCCACGATTGCCAGGCGGAGTCCTTTTTCTTCATCCGTTTCCGATGGAGGTTCTGTCAGATTCAGTTTTTTCAAAATTGCATCCAATAGGTCACCTGTCTGGCGGCCATTCAATGCAGAGATGGCCATAGGAAACTCCAATCCAAATTCATGGAATTGGTGGATCAAATTATCGGTCTTATAGCCATCGCATTTATTCACGGCGAGAATGTATGGCTTTCCACTTTCCCTTACGTATTGTGCCAATGCCTGATCGCTTGAAGTTGGCCCTTGCTTTCCGTCCACCATAAAAAGAACCAAGTCTGATTCTGCCATGGCTTCCTGGGCCTGTTCCCGTACTGCAGCGTTGAAGATGTCAAAATCTTCCGGGATATACCCGCCTGTATCGATGAATTTCAGCGGATGGGCACACCACTCCATCTCCCCGTAGATCCGATCCCGGGTGATGCCTTCCTGGGCATCAACAATCGCCTGTCGTTGACTTAGAAGGCGGTTGAAGAATGTGGATTTCCCAACATTGGGTCGGCCCACAATTGCAATGAGTGGTTTTGCCATTGATGGTTTATCCAGTGATTTTGAGAATCAGCCAAACCAATGCGACTGCAAGTAATGCGTGTATGGCGAGTGCGCTAAAAAAGTTTTTCATTTCTTTCCTCTTTTTATCTTTTATCTTATTCCCGCCATTGCGGGACAAGTCCTTATCCTTAATCCTAATCTTGATCCTGCTTCTCTTCCCATAGATTAAATGTTAGTCCATAGGGATCTCTCATGTAACAATCTTTTCCTTTCCCCTCCCACTTGATGACTTTACAGCCATTGGATTCCAGGTATTGTCGCGCAGCTTCCACATCATCTACAAAATATTCCATTACAACACAATCAATCCCCGGGTTTTCCTGAATGAACATACAGATTGGTCCGTTTTGAACTGCGAGATGCGTTTCATTTTCTTTCACTGGAAGTCCCATCACATGCTCATAGAAATCAGATGAATCTTTCCATTTTTTTGAATGGATCGCAATGTTTGTGCTCATGCGGAATTGGGGTTTATTCATGGGTTTATGGAGAATTAAGGACGGGAATTTACTGACTGAACCAGGTTGTACGAAGACAGGAATTTATCAATGTCAACGCGTCCGCCCGCCTACGGACTCGCAATAACAATTACTTCTTTTGGAAATACCGCCAGGCAAATAAAAGGCCAATTCCCGCCAGGTTCGGGAACCAGATCTCCGGGCGATTCCACGGAATCCCATCAAAAGAAAAATCAGTCAAGGGCCAAAGCAATTTTGATGGAAAAAATTCCTTGCTGTGAAATGGAAAATCCAGGCAAATATGAAACGGCCAGCCCAACATGGCAAAAGCAAATGGCTTATTCAAACGCCAAACCATAGCAATCACAATGAATGCTGAAATGAAACTATGTGAAATATCGTAATTGATAAAAACCCACCACGGAATTGTTTCAATGGGTGGCTTTCCAACCGAAAATTCGAATGTAACCATCCGGATAAAAAAAAGGATCCCGAAGGAAAACAGATCCGGAGCAGCACCCCAAAAGAGTGCCCATCCGGGAAATCCGCGATAGCCAAAAAGTCCCCGGCCCCATAATGCATGACTGAATGTATCCATTTTTTCGATGGGAACTTTGCGAAAGTTTTAATCTTCCGCAAAGTTTACATTTAAATATATTTTGACAAATGGATTGAGCGGGTGATGAGAATCGAACTCACGTCACCAGCTTGGGAAGCTGGGGTAATAGCCATTATACGACACCCGCAATGGGTGTAGATTTTAGGAATAGATTCAGACTAATAAAATGGGGAAAGATCAATTTTTTCCATATTGATGAGAAACCAGCG
>DQOT01000075.1 GCA_015658495.1 Fidelibacterota bacterium
ATTAGACTACGTACCCAATACAGCCCAAACCCATGAAGTAAATGCTATCCTTTCCAACACCTTTGGTTTTGGAGGACATAATGCGGTGATCTGTATTCGGAAATACGATTGAATTTTTTTGTAAAACTTAAACAATTCTTTCTCGACAGAAGTGGTTCTGTCTCCCCCATCGAAAAAAAGATAAACTATATTTTTCATAATAAAGAATATCTCAAACAAGCCTTTACCCATAAATCGCTCGATACAGGTCCAAGAAATAATTACGAACGACTAGAATTTCTCGGAGATGCCGTTCTGGACATAATTGTGAGCCGGGAACTCATGCGGGAATTTCCGGATGGAGATGAAGGGCTACTCACACAACGCCGTGCATCCCTAGTTCAAAAACCATTTTTAGGACAGATCGGTCAACTTTTGGATCTCATGGATCATCTCAAAATTGAATCCAGTGTGAATTTGAAGATCGAAAAGATCGCAGAAAAACAATTGGCTAATGTATTCGAAGCCCTGGTGGGTGCCATGTATTTAGATGGTGGAATTGAGCCCTGCCGGCGACTCATTTTAGATACCGTTTGGGCGCATAAGGAAGAAGCCTGGAAATCAACCAATTATAAAGGGAAACTCATTGAGTATTGCCACTCCCGTGACATTGAAAATCCTGTTTTCCTGATCAAGGATATTACAGGGCCGGATCATTATAAAACATTTGAAATTCAGGTGAAGATTGGTTCACGGATGTTCGCTTCCGGGTTGGGTACAAATAAAAAAACCGCAGAACAAATTGCAGCTCAAATGGCTTTGGAAGAGATGGGCGCTGCCCTTTAAGATTCCAGGCTGCTTATCTTATCCCGCAGCTTCGCTGCAATTTCATACTCTTCTTCTTCCACCGCCTTTTTCAATTTTTCTTTTAAAGCTTTTAAAGAAAGATTTGGTTTATTCCTGGGCTGATTTGCATTTTTTAATGTATCTTCTTTTACACCGGCTTCTTCCAAAACACGGCGCGCAACCAGGATCGGCGCATTCATTCTAAGTGCAACTGCAATTGCATCACTGGGACGAGCATCAATGATTCGATTCCCAATATCATCCGATTCCAATTCCATTTGCGCATAAAAAACACCATCCTGTAAATGACTCACCCGGACGGTTTTCAGCGATCCATCAATGCCAGTGATCACATCACAGATCAAATCATGAGTCAGGGGACGGGGTGTATCAACCACTTCGATAGCGAGAGCGATGGATTGGGCTTCGAATGAACCCACAATGACAGGCAGGCATTTATCGCCGGCAATTTCCTTCAAAATCACCGCATAGCTTCTGCTTTCCGGATGGTAAGAGATCTTGAGTACTTTTACAGGAATCATGGTCTTTTCGATAATTCTTCCTTAAGTCTTGAAATTTTAGCCACAGGACTTGGATCAGTCCCATGGAGAATTGCACACCAATAACTTAACCAATCTCCATAGTGAATCATATGAAGAAATCGCTCTTGGAATAAATTTCCTGTCATTTCCAAAACATACTGGTCCACACCCGCTTCATTCAGGATGTCCTGGGTGATTTCCTGGCGATGTTTCACTCGGGGATTATCGTTGGCATCCGTGAGCCAAAGCACAAATAATTTCTCAAAAATATCAGGATTATTTTCCCATCCCACGATTTCGTTATGATTGAATTCCGGGAGTTCATTATGATAGGCCAGCATTTTAGCGTTCTCACAGATCTGTCCCTTTAGCCGAATAGCAGCCACACCCAATGTTGAATTTTCTGCATAAATTACCGGAATTCGATCATGAATTTGTTGTGCCAACTCATATACAGGATTTTTGTCGTTTTCCTTGCTGTAGATTTCCCGGGCCTGAATGATGGTTTCAATTGCACTGTCCATCCAATCGCCGAAGCTTAAAGTTAAAACGGCCGCTTTTTCCAAACATTTTGCCATGGGAACAAAGGAGAAAGCAAGAGCAGCACGAGGTTGAAGTCCCGAGGGAATGATTACAACATCTTTATTTAATTCTTTTAATTTGTCTGCGATTTTCCCCCCCGTGGTAATACCGCATATCTGGGCATTCTTCGAAACGGCATCGTCCAATGCAGAAAGTGTTTCTTCTGTATTGCCGGAATAGGATGAACACACGACCAGGGTATTTTCATTAACCCAATTTGGGAGTGAGTACCCACGACACACAACAAATGGGACATCCAA
>DQOT01000328.1 GCA_015658495.1 Fidelibacterota bacterium
CCAAGCAGTTCATGAGGTTATTGAATCCCTTTGGGATTTTTTACAGGATAATCCCCATTATCTACATGCAAAAATTTTAGATCGAATTGTTGAACCAGAACGAGTGATCCAGTTTCGTGTACCCTGGCGGAATGACCGGGGTGAAGTGGAAGTAAATCGTGGATTCCGCGTTGAATTTAATTCAGCCATTGGACCCTATAAAGGCGGTCTTCGGTTTCATCCATCAGTGAACCTCTCTATCTTGAAATTTCTCGGGTTTGAACAAGTATTTAAAAACAGCCTCACAACGCTTCCCATGGGCGGTGGTAAAGGCGGTTCTGATTTTGACCCGAAAGGAAAATCCGATAATGAGGTCATGAGTTTTTGCCAAAGTTTCATGACAGAACTTTCTCGTCATATCGGTGCAGATACGGATGTACCGGCCGGTGATATTGGTGTGGGCGGCCGTGAGATCGGTTTTTTGTTTGGTCAATATAAACGAATTCGGAATGAATTTACCGGTGTCTTAACCGGGAAAGGATTGAATTGGGGTGGCTCCCTGATTCGCCCGGAAGCTACGGGATACGGCTGTGTTTATTTTGCAGAAGAAATGTTAAAACACGTCGGTGACAGTTTTGTTGGAAAAACCGTGGCAGTTTCCGGTTCCGGAAATGTCGCCCAATATGCCACTGAAAAAGCAACTGAACTTGGAGCAAAAGTTGTGACATTATCAGACTCATCAGGTTCAATCCACGATGAAAATGGGATAGATGGTGAAAAGTTAGCGTGGGTTATGGATCTCAAGAATAATCGTCGTGGACGGATCAAAGAATACGCAGATGAATTTGGTGCAACCTATCTTGAAAGCCAGCGCCCATGGTCTGTCTCATGTGATATTGCGTTGCCTTGTGCGACCCAAAACGAGATCAATGGTAATGATGCAAAGACCCTTATCTCTAACGGCTGTAAAGTTGTTTCTGAAGGCGCAAATATGCCTTCTAATCCTGAAGCTGTGAATGTATTTATGGATAGTGGTATTTTATTTGGTCCCGGGAAAGCTGCCAACGCGGGTGGCGTCGCAACTAGTGGATTGGAAATGAGCCAGAACAGTATGCGACTAAATTGGAGCATGGAAGAAGTGGATAGCAAACTTCACACCATTATGAAGAATATTCATTTGGCTTGTGTGACGCATGGAACCGAAGATGGTAGCGTGAACTATGTAAAAGGCGCCAACATTGCCGGATTTATCAAAATAGCGGACTCGATGCTTGATCAGGGTGTTGTGTAAATATACTATTTTTTGTCATTCTGATTGAGAGTAGCGAAAGAAGAATCTCAAGATTAGGATGGGACTAATTCATTTGTTAGAATTATTTCACTCCGTTCAATATGACAACGTTTCATTTTTAGGATAAAGAAACTTAAATCCCGCTGGATTCCTCTTCATCCATGATTTCTGGCTCCTCCAGTTCAGGCCGGAAAATCAGTCCTTTTCCCGTTGTTCCGTCCAATGTGGCCAAAAATGGCTGATCAAACCGATACCAATCTACAAATTTTCCAGACTGTACCAGATTGTCTTGCGAGAGCCAATCCATATCTAAAAGATCTTTTCTTCGCCGCGGGTCAATTGTGAAATAAGCCACATGAAGACTGGTGATATTTTGGAAAAAGTGACTTCCGAAAGATGGATCCACCGGCATATCTGTTCGTCCCACTTCAATAATGACTTTTGCCTGTGAAATCTGCTGCCACCTTACAGGAATTCCCAACCATGGATCGGCGGAGCCCCAACGCCCTGGACCCGAAAGAATATAATTTTCCTTCAAACCAAAATTTTGATTCATCTTGTCCACTTCTTTAGCAATGTCCGGCGTTTTTGCCGGATTAAAAGAATCGGGACGAACCACAATCAAATCGTGGATCTGATCGATTTTTCCATCTCCCAGCGTGACATGACTTTTGCAAAATACTCCCACATCTGTTGCAATGGTTTGAATCGATTTCAACCCGGTCAATACCATGGGCTTGATCTGAAGTAAACAAAATTCCGGATTTTTATTCTTCTGCATATTGACGGCAAATTCAATTTCAATGGGACACCCCAGAGCCGTTTTTCCTAAGGATAACATCCGGTTGGCGATATCAGCGAGAGGAATCGTATTCCATTTCAAAATGGGCGCAAAAGAAACGATCCGCGTCCCCGATTTAGACAAAGAATCACGGAGCGTATTGTCATCATTGGATATCACACTGCCAAGCCATTTTAAGGCGCCATCCTTCTCAGCATCCCGGAGTGAGAATGGGAAGAGATCTTCATTCGAATTATTTTTTATGGATTTAAGCGGTAAGCCATAAAATTTGTTTTGGGAATTTTGCTTTGTTGCTTTCATGGAGAAAAACTGGGGAAGGATTGATGGGTATTTTGGTGATATGCGCAGGCATTTTTCGCCGTCCACGATTGTCCTGCCAAACCCCAAAGCAAGATAGACCACACCTTCATCCCGTTTCATGTAAGAGACCGGATAATAATTTATACTTTTTAGTACTCCACTGAATGTTGGATAAAACCGTTTACTTTCATAGGGCTGTCCCACCAATTCCTGAATAATGACAGCCATTTTTTCTTCTTCGATCCGGTGGGCTGTATTGTCCAATAATGATTTGGCTTCTCCTTTGAAGGTGGATGCAAATACATACTTGATTGCCGTAATCAGCTTAACCAAACGCTTTTTGGAAGATCGCGAATTATTAGGCAGCATTATGGTCTCATAAGCCCCGGCAAGGGGTTGATATTGAGAATCTTCCAAGAGGCTGGATGACCGGACTGCCAAGGGATATTTATGATCTTGGATGAAATATTCCAACTTGAGCATGAGATCCATAGAAAGGCGTGCTTTTTTAAAAGCTCTTTCTACTTTTTTATTATCCGTGATCTTGAGCGCTTTCTCCCATAGATGATTATCTTTCATGAATTTGTCAAATTCATCGGTCCCGATCACCGCACAATGGGGAATCCGTATGGTTACATTTTCAAATTCTTCCTTAATGCCTGATTGCTTGATCATAGATCGGGCAAATGCCAATCCCCGGGCTTTCCCGCCCAGGGAACCCCCGCAAAGTAGGAAAAAATCAGTTTTTTCTTTTTTGAATCGGGCCGATGTATAATCCAGTACCCGGGTATCCCCATCGTCTTTTTCAGACTGCATACATTCAAGCAAATACGTTCTTAATAATTCACCTGAATCAAATTCATGGACATAAACGGGACGAAGTTTTGATGCCAGTTTAAATTCTGTCCTTGCTGCTAGCCAGTTAGAAAAATGGTGCTTACTTGCATGATACAGGAGAGACTCCACGGGAATTTCTTCAATCCCAATTCGGAATTCGTCTATGGTGGTTGCTCGCCTCACTTCCTTTTTATTGGATGTTCGGAAAATAAAATCTCCAAAACCAAAATTTTCAGTAATAAAGTTTCGAAGATCTGTTAAAAGCGTTTTGGACCCTTTATGCAAAAAAGTAGCATTCACTTCCTTCGCCATTTTCATATTTTCTTCATCCGTGGATTGAAGCATTATGGGTAAAGACGGATCAATTTTCCGAATCCATTTTGCGAATTTTAATCCAGCCTCGGGGTCTTTGATACCATTTTTTGGGAAACGAACATCCGAGATGACGCCAATCATATTATTCTTATATTTCTTTATAAATTTTTGGGCTGTTTCATAATTGGGTGTCAATAATATTTTCGGTCGGCCTCTCAAATGAAGAAGGCGTTGAGATTGACTTAAACTCCGATCCATCAGGTTTTTTGTTTGATACATAATTTCACGGTAAATCAACGGTAGAAGCACAGAATACATACGGGGCGAATCTTCAATCAATAATATAGATCGGACGTCCCCTTTCCCAATATCCTGTTTGGCGTTTTTCCGGTCCTCCACGTATTTGATGATGGCAGGGAAAACGCTGGCATCGCCAGACCAGATAAATACACGATTGATGGATTTTGGGGTGATCGTGTCCGGGAGTTGTTTGAGTTCCGTTTCATCAAATACCAAAAGAATAACTGGTTTTTTGGGATATTGCTCTTTGATGGCTGTTCCAAGAGAAATTGGATCCTGGTCTTCGATCCGGAGCATAACGATCACAAGATCGAATTTCTTTTTGACCATTGTTGTTATGGCATCATGCCCTGTAGAAACATGGGTCACTCTTGGTGCATAATTGAAATTCATCCCAATGTATTCTGTCAGGATCTGCTCCGTGAGATGCCCATCCTCTTCCAGGATGAATGCATCATATGGACTTGCCACAAGTAAGATCTCGTGGATGCGGTGGGGCATGAGATCCTGGAAATCGATCTTGGATTTGTTTCCAACGAAAAAATCAGCCATGGGTGAAATTACCGACCCTTATGAGAAAAAGGAATATCCAACCAATCAATCTTGGAATGTTTTTAAGAATCTCACTAATTTCAATAATTGAATATGGCTATTTTGACAAATAATCCAGCCCTGGCTTCTGTGGGGAATGCATTTATAAGTTTATTTTTTCCAAATCAGTGTTTGGTCTGCAAAGGGGGAGATTTTCATTCATCGGATCCCATTTGTCCTGATTGTCTCCAACAGATGAACCCACACCCAATAGAGAATCGGGTAAAAGAATTAACGGTGAATAATGGGATTGATATGGCACTTGCGGGTTGGGATTTTGGCGATGAATTGAGAACGGCCGTTCATTCATTGAAGTATGAAGAGCGGGCAAGAATTGGTTCTTTCCTGGGCAAAGTATTGGGTGAGCGTTTACATTTAAAAACTATTCAGGAATTGGACTATCTGATCCCGGTGCCGCTCCATCCTGTCAAGTTCCGGGATAGAGGCTTTAACCAGGCCGAGTGGATCGCGATTGGGGTAGGGAAAGCCACACAAAAACCAGTCCAAACAGGATTAATGAAAAGAATGAAATACACCATTTCGCAAACGACGCTTAACAGGGAAGAACGATTAAATAATATGAAACAAGCCTTCCGGATCACGAAAGATGTTACCGATAAAAAAATCGGAATCGTGGATGACGTATTGACCACAGGATCCACCATCTCATCCATGGCATCTGTGTTAAAAGATGCCGGCGCAAGAACAATCGTTGCACTTACAGTGGCAACACCATTGGAGAAGACAGATGATACGCACGCTGAAAGCGTTTGATTTAAAAGGGAAAAATATACTCATGCGTGTGGATTTTAATGTGCCATTAGATGGAGAAAGGGTCACCAATAATTTTCGAATTAAGGCGGTTTTACCCACGATCAATACATGCCTGGATGCAGGAGCAGCCGTTGTGCTCATGTCGCATTTGGGTCGTCCGGGCGGAGAAGTGGATCCTTCATTAAGTTTGATTCCTGTGGGTGAAGAATTGGCGGGGCTTATGGAAATGCCCATCAAATTCTCCGAAGATTGTGTGTCTAATGATGCAATTGATACATCCATCAGCCTGAAAACCAGAGAAATTCATTTATTGGAAAACCTTCGTTTTCATAAAGGTGAAGAATCCAATGACCGTTCCTTTGCGTCACGGTTAGCACGTCATGGACAAATTTATATCAATGATGCGTTTGGGACAGCCCATCGGACTCATGCATCGAATGTGGGTGTGGCGTCCTATTTTAAACATGCCGGCATTGGATGGCTTATGGATAAAGAGATCAATTTCCTGGACCGTTTCATGCAAAAACCAAATCGGCCGCTTACATTGATCCTGGGAGGTGCAAAGATCGACAGTAAACTGGGGCTCATTGATCGGTTCATGGAAAAAACTGACAACATTATCATTGGAGGCGGGATGGCATTCACTTTCCTGAAAGCCCGCGGAAAAGAAGTGGGCGGTTCCCTCGTGGATGAGACCATGATCACAACAGCAAAAAATATTTTAAATCGAGCCCGAACCCGTAGTGTGCGACTTCATTTACCTGAAGATGTGATCTGTGGGAAATCCTTGAGTGATCCAGAGCCAAAAGGTCCTTTTCAGATCAATGATATTCCAAAGGATCTCATGGGATTGGATATCGGCCCGGAAACCATCACGAAATTCAATAGCATTTTAAGTCAGTCAAAAACGGTGGTTTGGAACGGCCCCATGGGTGTATTTGAAGTAAAAGGGTACAGCAGGGGAACCCGGGACATTGGTATCCATTTAGCCAATTGTGTAGAAAATGGACAAAAAGTAATTGTGGGTGGTGGTGATACGTCTGCCGCCACAGAAAAATATGGATTAAGTAAACTGATGACCCATGTTTCAACGGGCGGTGGTTCGTCGTTAGCATTATTGAGTGGTAACCGCTTACCCGCCATGAAAGCCTTGGAGGTTTAAGATGAATTTGAGACCGATTGTTGCTGGAAACTGGAAGATGCACAAAACTCCAACGGAAGGGGCATCTTTCGTCGAAACAACCGTAAATTTGCTTTTGGATATCCAACACGTTTCCGTTATTTTCGCCCCGCCTTTTACGGGGCTTTTTGACATGGATGTGCCCCCGCCGTTCTATTCTGCAGCACAAAACTGCCATTGGGAAGAAAAGGGTGCCTTTACCGGCGAAATTTCTGTCTCAATGATCCAGGAATGCGGAGCAGAGTTTGTGATTCTTGGTCACTCAGAACGTCGCCATGTTTTTGGCGAATCGGATGACTGGATCAATCGCAAAGTGAAAGCCGTTTTGGCTGGTGATTTAAAACCGATCTTATGTGTGGGTGAAACACTGGATCAACGGGAAGCAGGTCAAACAGAATTGGTTTTGAAAAGTCAGTTAGAACAGGGACTGGCAAGCATGGACTCACTAAAGGAAATTGTTATCGCCTATGAGCCGGTCTGGGCCATCGGAACTGGTGTGACTGCAAATAATGAGCAGGTAGAATTAGCTCACACATCGGTTAGAAAAATTTTGAAAGAATTGTATCCTGAATCGTATAATATTCACGTCCTATACGGCGGATCCGTAAAACCCGGAAATGCGGAAGAATTGATCCAAGTTCCCGGTGTGAATGGATTTTTAATAGGCGGTGCAAGTTTAGATGTTGAATCTTTCACATCCATAACCCGAACGGTAGAAACCGTTCAAATGAGGACATTATGACAGGATTTTTAATCGTAATACACACAATCGTTAGCTTTTTGCTGATCTCAGTTGTCTTGATGCAGGCCAGCCAGGGTGGTGGCTTATCGGGTACTTTTGGCGGGAGTGCAGCCAGTTCTGTTTTGGGTGGACAAAATGCTGGGAATGTTTTGAGTCGAATCACAACATGGCTCGCAACTTTATTTCTTTCCCTCGCTGTCATTATCAGCATGTTAAGCGGACCTTCCGCGAATACGCCATCATCCATTGTGAAACAGGCTGCGGAAGAGCGTCCGGTTGTACCTGCAACGGACCCAATTCAACCCACCCGTGATGCCATACTGGATCTGGGCAGCGACCAATAATTTTTCAAAGTGCTGGAATAGCCCGCCGGACCATTTTCTTTTGGTCAGGCCCGTCTTTCGAAATCCGAAGGATGTAGATGAAGTAGACAAGCTGACAGGAATAAAATTATTCATAGAATTATAAAAATATAATCAATGCCGAAGTGGTGGAATTGGTAGACACGCATGCTTGAGGGGCATGTGGCCTTATGGCTGTGGGGGTTCGAGTCCCCCCTTCGGTACTCATCTTCATTTCATTACGATGAGAAAGCTCAATGTTAAAGTTGTTCTTTTTTATTTTCTTCACGGTTGCCCAAATCGTTCCATCGGTTTAGATTCCCCGACTTTACAACCCCATTGAGATGATCAAAAAACTCATATTTCTTACGATAGTCCTTTTTGTGGCAGCACCCTTGTCCGCCCAGGATATTACCATCTTCTTCCTGAAAGACGGATCCATTATCCAGGGAAAGGTCGTGAATGAGAACCAGCACCGTATTTTCCTGAAAACAGAACAGGGAACCATCAAGATCCTCCCAAAGAATATTTTGGGAAGGGAAGATCTAGCAAAAAAAGGGGACCTGACCTTTATAGCTGATCGGATGGATTATCTCCAAAACCATGTGAATCAATTAACAGGTCAGGTCAACCATTGGAATGATTCCCTGAGATTGGCATTGGATGATCTATACGAGTTATTCAAGAACCTGGAAGTATTGCAGAATGAATTGGAAATTGATCTTTTAAGACTCCATTCCCAGGGTCGTGAGCGAAAGAAGCAAATTTCCTATGTCCAGGATGATCTGGTGAATCAGCGGATAGATATTGCCGTCAATCGGCAGGATATGGGTGGCATTGATGATACAGTCATGACACTAAACCAACAATTTGAAAAAGCAA
>DQOT01000332.1 GCA_015658495.1 Fidelibacterota bacterium
GTTAGAATCATGAAACTCACCCAATTTAAATCTGAATTTGAAAAAATGATAAACCGTAACTATTTCTCGGACAAAGTTCATCCCCTGAGACAGGACGCTTTTTCTAAATTTTTAGAAATTGGACTCCCCACAAAAAAATGGGAAGACTGGCGATTTACCAATTTATCATCCATCTCGAAAGGAAACTTTCGGATTTCTGAAATCCAGGATGCACCCAAAGGTGATCTTGATATTTCCCCATACAAATTAAAAGATATTGATACGATTATGATTTATAACGGGCATTATCAAGAAACACTTTCATCAATTCCATCTGGCGTTCAATTGTTATCGGGATTGGACTATTTGGAAAAAACAAATTCGGAATTCAACTCTCCTGAGCACTCCCCTTTTGACCTGTTAAATACCGCATTCATGGATAGCGGTATGTCCATAGTCGTTGACTCAAATGTGGATGTTGAAAAACCAATTCGGATGCTTTTTATTTCTTCCGGTTTGGAGAGTCTCATGGTTACACCCCGAATTCATATTGATCTGGGTGAATCCAGCTCAGTGACATTCATTGAGCACCATGTGGGTAACTCAACATCTTTTTTTCAAAATGAATCCGTTTTTGTCATTTTAGGGCAAAATGCTCAATTGAACCATATCCGCATCCAATCCAATTCTGTTTCTACAGCCAACATGGCAAAAATTCAGGTGGAACAGAATGCCGATAGCCGATACACTTTTTTCCAATTTGCGGATGGAAGTCGACTGGGTCGACTGAATATCCATGCTGAACTAAAAGGTGAAGGTGCCGATTGCTCATTGAATGGACTGGCTCTTTCCAATGATTCCCAGCATTTGGATAATCACATCATCATGGATCACCAGGTTCCCCATTGCACCAGTTCACAAAACTTTAAATCGGTGCTTCAGGATCATTCTTCCGGTGTTTTTAATGGACGAACTATCGTCCGTGAAGGTGCCCAAAAAACCGACTCAAATCAGTCAAACAAGAATCTGCTGCTCTCAAAAAATGCACTTATAAATTCAAATCCACAGTTGGAGATCTATGCCGATGATGTGAAATGTGCCCACGGTTCCACAACCGGCGCCTTGGATAAAGACGTCCTTTTTTATCTTCGCTCCCGAGGATTAGATATGTTGTCTGCGAAAGCATTAATGGTTCGGGGCTTTGCCACCGAATTATTGGATTTAGTAAAACATGATGGTATTCGGGACTTTATCACAGATCGATTTGACACATGGCTCTTGGAGAATACAACAGCATGACCGTCCAAGAAACATTACAGGATTTGAACGACCTTTTCTCTATTTTTGATAATCCGAAAGACAAGTTTATCCAACTCATGGATATGGCTAAGGAATCAGGAGGATTGACCGAATCTGAAAAAACGGAGAAGAATAAGATCTATGGGTGTACATCCCAGGCCTGGGTTGTGGGAGATCGTGGCGATAATACAACTTTTATTTTTCGGACTGATTCTGATGCCATGATCGTGAAAGGATTGCTGATACTTTTAGAAAAAATATTCAGCGATAAACCCGTTAATGAGATCCTATCTGTGGACAGCACCGACATTTTGAATTCTGTCGGATTGAACGGCGCTGTAACCAGTCAACGGACCAACGGATTTTCCAGCGCGGTCGAAAAAATCAAGGGAATCGTGAAATGAATCAAGTACCGAACGAAGCTATCCGACTCCTAAGAGATGTTGATGCCAACATGGTTCCATCCGGTGATGAGGTGAAATTGGTCGCCGGGAATCTGGTACGTGTGACCCAGGCATTGGGCGGAAATTATACAATTCTGATTAATGGGAATATGGTTCAGATTTCTGCTGAGAATGCGGATGCCCTTGGATTTGAAGTCCTGAAAATTTCTGAAAGCGATGCGCCAAAAGGAAATCTTGAACACCAGATCTGGGATCAGCTCAAAACCTGTTATGATCCGGAAATTCCCATTAATATCGTTGAACTTGGACTCATCTATGGATTGGATATTTCTGATACGGATGAAGGGAAAAATGTGAATATCAAAATGACCCTGACAGCTCCCGGTTGTGGCATGGGTGGGGTTATTTCTGATGAAGTGGAACGAAAAGTGAAAGGGATCGAAGGTATTGAAGATGTATTGGTGGAACTGGTCTGGGAACCGCAATGGAACCGGGACATGATGAGTGAAGCAGCACAATTGGAATTGGGAATGTTTTAAAAGGCAATTCCTGCCACTAAGATCGCGAAATAACGCTAATTTTTATTAAAAACCAAAATTGAGAATGAAAACAGGTCGAGTTTTTCGATGAAAAATAAATCCTTCGTGATTCTTAGTGAACTAGGTGGCAATTAAACATGTTTTGTCCTGCAGAGATCAAAAAAGATTTCCCCATTTTTGCCGATTCAGATTTGGTTTATTTGGATAATGCAGCCACAACGCAAAAACCCCAATCTGTTTTAGATACAGTAGATTCACTTTACAAAGAAGCCAATGCCAATGTGCATCGAGCCCTTTATTCTCTGGGAAGCGAAGCCACAGAACGGTTTGAGACTTCCCGAAAAAAGGTAGCGGATTTTATAGGGGTATCCGAAAAAGA
>DQOT01000314.1 GCA_015658495.1 Fidelibacterota bacterium
TTATAGAGTGGAATTACGATTCCTTTGTTGCCGAATATCAATCTGAAAACGGTGAAACCCACCACGAAATCAGAGTGACATTGAATACCCTCGACCAAAAAAGCAATCTTGATTATTTCAATTAATATATATTATAATTATTTCAATAACAGCATTTTCCGATTGAGAGTACCCTCGACAGTTTCTAATTGATATATATATATCCCAGATGGCACTTTTTTTCCAAGGAAATTTTTTGCATCCCACATCGCTGTGTACTTTTTCCTCTTTTGACCTTTTTCAGATTTCAATGTATTGATCAGTTGTCCACGGATATTAAAAACATTCAACGTATAAAAACCATCCTTTTCAAGTGTATAATGAATTTTCGTGATGGGGTTAAAAGGATTCGGATAATTTTGTTTCAAGCCAAATTCATTAGGGAGAATATCTTTTTGAATGGCGACCATTTCTCCACAATTTGACTCATAAGCGCCTAACACACCTCCAGTATTGGATCCAGTCCAGCAAATAGAATTTTCATCCAGCCCATAATCAAAAATATTTGGATCACAGAATTGCGGATCTACATTGATGATCCCATCCCCGATTGTAAAAGAGAAATTTGGAAAATTAGTCAATGCATTTTCTCCACCTTCCACAACTGAATAACTGATCTCCAACAAAGTGATGCCAGCGGATTCAGATGAATAAAACTGGTCCCCAATATTGCCCCATAAAATAGAATTAGCAATTTCCACTGCGGTACCATGACAGGTCATGACCGATCCGGTGCCAGAGACATTGCCTTCAAAAGTGGTTTGATTCAGATTCATTGTTGCCTCACGGGCAACGATCCCAGCACCGAAATCGTATCCCTGGTTTTGTTCAAAGGACGTCCATTCGATCTGGCCAATACCACCAAATTGATATAATCCGCCGCCCTCAATAAAAGCATCATTATTCCTGATCTGACTATTCAGGATTGTAGGTTCAGCATTTTCTGAATAGATCCCGGCGCCCCAATAAGCGATGTTATCCTGAATCAGCATATGATCAAATAGGGGTGCTCCGTCTGTGGTATAAATGCCACCCCCAATGTTTGATCCATTGTTTTGGACAATGCAATTAGAAAAAACTGCATTGGATCCAGAAAGAAAAATTCCACCCCCGATCTCGGCTGTGTTATCTTCTACGATGGCATCAATAAAGGTAGGGGAACAATTTTGAAGAACGATACCACCACCATAAGAAACTGCCCCGCCACGAAAGGAAATGCCGCGAATTGTGGCTCCATCATTGGATGTCCCATCTAATACAAAACAGGATCCACCCATGGGGCCTGGCGCAAAGAAGGTTTCTTGAATCATAGCCATCATACCCAATTCATAGGCTCGGGATTCTAACACAACTTCTTTATTATCAAAGTTGATTTCTTCGAAATAAACATTGGGTGTTAACCGAATTGTATCTCCGTTCGATGCGGTATTGATCGCTCTTTGAATGGTTGCAAATGGTGTTTCCAGACTGCCGTCATTACCATCATGTCCGTTATGATCTACATACCAAACAGGTCCGAGATTGACCGGGCCGCAGGCCGATTCAAAACAACCCATAAGTGTTCCGTCCGATCCGCCATCAACGCAGGGTGAATTTTCTCTTAAATAATAATTCCCAGTGGGCGCATTGCAAAAATAGGGGTCTCCATCCAAATTCCCTTCTCCCCAATTGATGTCTCCATTATCATTATCAATGATGCCATCTTCTCCATTTTGGACCAAACTATAATTCACACTGATTTCCACATCATCTCCAGTGGATCTGAAATAGACTTGTGAAGCATCATTCCCAAAGATAATAGAATTGGTGAATGAAACATCAGCGCCATCTCGCAAATAAACTCCACCACCATAGGAGGCAGCCAAATTATTTGCAATGGTGCCATTGTTTATTTGAACATAAGATGAATTCCTGACATAAATCCCTCCACCTGAACTCGATGTATTATCCACCACCATCATAAACGCAATTTGGGGATCAGCATTATTTATATAAAGTCCGCCTCCTAACCCGTCCGCAGCATTTTCATAAATATAAAGTTGGGACGCAATTAAATCTGCATCATCTTTTAAAATAATACCACCACCGGAATTATCGGCTGAATTCCCGGAAAATGTCACATTATACATAGCGGGTGTTGATTCGTTTCTCAAATAACATCCTGCGCCAAATTCAGCAACATTGCCTATAAAGAAACAATTATAAAATTCAGGACTCGAGTTGTTTCTAGCATAAAGGCCGCCCCCGACATCATCGGTTTCATTTTCTGTAAATTTGCAAGCGAAGAATTTGGGAGACGCATTATAGCAAAAAACACCTCCGCCCCCGCCTTCATCTCCCACATTATTCTGGATAATACAATCCTTGATCATGGGGTCACTATTCTCGCAATAAATGCCGCCGCCATAGGTATAATAGGTACCATTGCCATCGGGATCTTCATTATTGCCCGTACCGTTTTGAATTGTAAATCCTTGCAGGATAGACTCGTTTGATTCCCCACTGTCAAAGGTGACGACACTGCCATCTTCTTGCCCATCAATGACGGTTGATTCTATGAGTAAAGAATCATTTTCAATTAAATAGAGAGATGATACAACAATTGCCTTCCCGTTAAAGTCTATTAATTCATCATAAACACCCGGTGCGACCAAAATAGAATCACCATGGGATGCGGCATTGATTGCATTTTGAATAGATGAATAATCATCCGGCACGAAATATGTTTCAGCGTTGAGGGATGAAGTCAAAATAAGAAGTAAGAAATAAAGTTTAATTTGCATTCTTTCAGTCATTTTTGGGGTGGCAAACTTAGGTGTTATATCCAAGTAATTCAGGATGGAAGTCAGGGGTTCCCATATTAATTTCCATCCCTTTTGTCAGTCGATTTAATAAAAAAACGTATATGATTGTAGCAATACCTAAAGAAAAAACCGCACGAGAGGCACGTGTTGCCGCTACACCTGAAACAGTCAAAGTTTTGATAAAATCCGGTCTGAAAGTACAGGTAGAAACACAGGCAGGAAATCAATCTTTTTTCTCTGACCAAGACTATGTTGAAGCAGGCGCGCAAATCGTGAACTCATCTAATGAACTGCTGTCTTTTGCAGATATTGTTATAAAAGTTCTGCCTCCATCACTGGAGGAAACATCACAGTTGAAAATCGGATCTGTCGTCATTTCATTTTTTCAATCGACCCGTGAAATTTCAAAAGTCAAAGCACTTGCTGAACGATCCATAACCGGATTTTCAATGCATCTGATCCCCCGGACAACCTTAGCGCAAAAGATGGATGCATTATCTTCCCAGGCAAATATCGCCGGATATAAAGCAGTGCTGATAGCAGCGACTCACCTTGGTGTTTTCATGCCACTTCTCATGACGGCTGCCGGAACAATTCGACCTGCAAAAGTACTAATCCTGGGTGCCGGCGTTGCAGGACTTCAGGCCATTGCCACAGCAAAAAGACTGGGTGCCCAAGTGGAGGCATTTGATGTGCGTCCCGTGGTAAAAGAACAAGTTGAATCTCTCGGTGCAAAATTCATTGCAGTGGAATCTGATTCTGATGAGGGCGTGGGCGAAGGTGGTTATGCAAAAGAAACGTCAGAAGATTACAAGCGCCGCCAGCAGGAATTGATCCATGAGCATATGAGCAAAGCTAATGTGGTCATCACCACAGCATTGATCCCGGGACGGCCCGCACCCCTTCTTATCCCAACTACGATGGTGGATGCCATGAAGCCCGGATCCATCATCATGGATCTTGCAGCAGAAAATGGTGGAAATTGTGAATTGACTCAAAAAGACCAGATCATCGAATACAAGCAGGTTACAATCGACGGCACCTCCAATATTCCCGGAACCATGCCGGTTCATGCCAGCGAACTTTATTCAAAAAATATTGCTGCTTTTTTAACCTATATGGTCAAAGACGGTGAATTGAATCTTGATCTTGAAGATGAAATTATTTCTGGAGCCATGTTCACTCACAAAGGTGAGATCACCCATGAACCCACTCGGGAAGCACTTAATACATAAGGCCACACTATGGATATTAATATTTTAACCGTTTTTATTCTGGCGATCTTTGTTGGTTTTGAGATCATTACCAAAATACCGCCGACCCTGCACACGCCGCTTATGAGTGGCTCCAATGCTATTTCCGGTATCGCCATCGTTGGCGCCATCATTGCAACAAAAATTGAGGGCGGCATGGGAACTTGGCTGGGGTTGACTGCTGTGATTTTTGCAACGATCAATGTTGTGGGCGGATTTATGGTCACGGACAGAATGCTTAAAATGTTCAAGCGGAATTAGGAGAATTCTGTGGAAAAATTTGCCAATATATTTTACGTACTTGCTTCCGTTCTATTCATATTAGGAATCAAAAAACTCAGCCATCCAAAGACAGCGCGAAATGGGAATTTCCTGGCTGCGGTTGGAATGTTCATTGCTATTGTGGCCACACTCGTTTCCTATGGGAAGATTGATTTTCAATTAATTGCAACCGGGATGATCATTGGCGCCATCATTGGCGCAACATTTGCCATTAAAGTTGAAATGACTCAAATGCCGCAAATGGTCGCCATTTTCAATGGATTTGGCGGTGGTGCATCAGCATTGGTTGCTGCAGCAGAATTCTTAAAAACCGGTGAAATCACCACCTTTACTTTAGGGACGATAGTCCTTTCTGTTTTTGTGGGTACATTGACATTTACAGGCAGCTTTATTGCCTTTGGGAAACTGCAAGGATTTGTCAGTGGGCAACCGGTCGTATTCCCAGGCCAGCAAATGATCAATGCTATTTTTGCCATTGGAATGCTGGGGATTGGATATATGGTTGTGCAGTCTCCTTCCGAGATGTATTTCTTTTATGCGGTGGTTGTCATTTCTGCTATGATGGGAATCACGCTTACGATTCCCATTGGCGGTGCGGATATGCCGGTGGTGATTTCTCTTCTTAATTCCTATTCCGGTATTGCCGCGGCTGCGACCGGCTTTGTGCTGATGAACAATGGACTTATTATTGCCGGTGCCTTAGTGGGTGCTTCCGGAATGATTTTGACCAACATTATGTGCAAAGGGATGAACCGTTCCCTGACGAATGTGATCTTTGGCGCCGTTGGATTGAAAAAGGAATCCACTGGCGAGGGTACGGCAAAACAAATCACAGTTAAATCTTACTCAACCGAAGAAGCAGCCATGATCTTTGATGCAGCCGAAAAAGTGATTGTCGTTCCCGGTTATGGGCTTGCGGTTGCCCAAGCACAGCATGCAGTTCGTGAAGTGGCTGAATTTCTCGAAAGCAAAGGTAAAGAAGTTTTATATGCGATCCATCCCGTTGCAGGACGAATGCCGGGGCACATGAATGTCCTCCTGGCAGAAGCAAATATACCCTATGAACAATTGAAAGATCTGGATGAGATCAACCCGGAATTTGAAGATTGCGATGTGGCACTGGTTCTCGGTGCAAATGATGTTGTGAATCCCGCTGCCCGGCATGATACATCCTCCCCGATTTACGGTATGCCGATCTTAGATGTGGACAAATCTCGAACCGTGATTATTAATAAACGAACAATGAATACTGGATTTGCAGGTATCCAAAATGAATTATTCGGGTTTGATAATTCAATCATGGTTTTTGGCGATGCGAAAGATATGCTGCAACAATTGTTGAAGGATCTGAAAGAATTATAAAACCCTATTCACTTCTAATTTTTTACGTTCTCACAGTCATCGGTTTTGGTCAGGACTTAAAATATTCCACTTACTATCATCATAAAAAAACGCTATACGATCAGCTACCAAACTCTGAAAATGAAATTATATTTTTGGGGAATAGCATTACGGATATGGGATCATGGTCTGAAATCTTTCAAAACCAAAATATCAAAAACCGGGGAATCAGTGGGGATGTAACAGAGGGAATTCTTTATCGTATTACTGAGATAACTGACTCAAATCCCCTAAA
>DQOT01000009.1 GCA_015658495.1 Fidelibacterota bacterium
AAGATTTAAAAACCAAAAACTGTTTACTTGGGCAGGCGATTTTAAATGGGCAGAAATTTATAAAAAGGCCGGTTATAATCCGGTCCCTTTAGCTTCGACCGATATTTTATCGGGACTCCAGACTGGGCTCATTGATGCCTTGTCAACTATGCCACTTTATGCGCTGGCTCAACAATCATTTGGTATTGCAAACCACATGCTGGACTTGAAATGGGGTGCGTTGATGGCTGGGATCATTGTTGATCAAAAAACATGGAATCGAATTCCTGAAAAATATCATGCCGATATGATCGCGGTGGCTCATGCCATTCGT
Organism: Fidelibacterota bacterium; assembly: GCA_015658495.1. Taxonomy (GTDB): domain Bacteria; phylum Fidelibacterota; class Marinisomatia; order Marinisomatales; family UBA1611. The sequence continues at coordinate 314 of DQOT01000009.1, forward strand.
GAAAAACATTTGGAAACAAATAGACGGGCTGAATTGCAAGCCATTGAAGCAATGAAGCAGTACGGATTAACCGTTCATAAACCGACAGAAAAAGAAATAATGCAATGGAAAACCGAGGTCAAAAGGATGGAATCCCATCTGCGTGGAAAGGTGATTTCAGCGGAAATTTATGATCGTGTCCTTGAATTAACAGGCCCCCAATAAAGAATCATGGTTAATAACAAAGTAAACCATGTCGTCAATCGATTGAAATGGGGTGAGGATACACTGGCATTTGTGATTTTTGCAGCCATGGTACTTTTACCTGTTCTTGAAACAGGTGCACGTATTTTCAATACAAACAGCATTCCCGCTTCCCAGGTATTGGTGCAGCACTTCACCCTTTGGATCGGTTTCCTGGGTGCTGTCCTTGCTGCGCGACAAAACAAGCTCCTGGCACTTACGCGAGAACCGTTATTTGATGAAGCTGAAAAACCCCATTTAGGAAAATGGATCGCCAAGGTGACCACATTTCTTGTATTGGTTGCCTTGACTTGGGGGAGTTGGGAATTGTTAAAAGTGGTAATGAAATATCCCATCGATATTGCCCCAAATATTCCAAGATGGCTGGCACTGATCATCATGCCTGTTGGGTTTGGACTCATGGCTGTCCAGGTTTATTTCAAAAGTTATAAAAAGAACATTCATCGTGTTTCGTTGATTGTTGTTGGCGTTCTTTTTTCCTTGAGCGCAATAACGGATGCGATTTTTGATGTTTTACCCGTCGTATCAATCGGTATTTTCATTATCATTTTTGCCTTATTGAATGGTGCACCTATTTTTGTGGGATTGGGTGGTGCAGCTATTTTATTTTTCTGGGCAGACTCTGTTCCCATTGCAGCCATTCCAACTGAAACCTATCGGATTGTTGTTTCGCCGACACTTCCTACCATTCCATTGTTTACATTAGCCGGATATTTATTAGCCGAAAGTAACGCCTCTCAGAGATTGGTGAATGTCTTTCGGGAATTGTTTGGCTGGATTCCTGGGGGAACACCTGTGATTATTGTCATTCTCTGTGCGTTTTTTACAGCATTAACGGGTGGCTCCGGTGTCACAATCCTTGCCTTGGGCGGGTTATTGCTTCCCCTTTTATTGAAAGAAGGATATAGTCGTTCATTTTCAATAGGATTGATCACCGTTTCCGGATCATTGGGATTGTTGTTCCCACCGAGTCTTCCTGCTATTATTTACGGCGTTACCGCTGGTGTGTCTGTGAAAAATATATTTATTGCCGGGCTTATTCCCGGAGCTTTACTTCTGGTTATGATGTCTGTTTGGTCTTTGTACCAGGGGAAGAAAGAAAAGATCGCACCCAATCCATTTAATTTCAGAAATGCCATTAAAGTTTGCATAGATACAAAATGGGAATTGGCGATTCCTGTATTGATCATTTTTGGTATTTTCGGCGGGTTTACCACATTGGTGGAAACGGCTGCTTTAACTGTCGTTTACATATTTCTGGTTGAAGTTTACCTTTACAAAGATATTCGTTTACGGAACTTACCGAGGATCGTGATTGATTGTGCCACATTGATTGGGGGCGTCTTGATCATCTTGGGAGTGGCTATGGGGCTCACCAGTTATCTCATAGATGCACAAATCCCAACTCTCATGTTATCCTGGGTTAAGAGCGCCATCGCATCTAAATACACATTTTTGTTAATGCTCAATATTTTCCTGCTCCTGGTTGGATGTCTCATGGATATTTTTTCAGCGATAATTGTAATTGTACCCTTGATTGCACCTTTAGGGGTTCACTTTGGAGTGGATCCGGTTCATTTGGCAATCATTTTCATTGCGAATCTTGAGTTGGGATTTTTGACACCTCCCGTAGGGATGAATCTCTTTTTAGCCGCTTATCGTTTTGATGAGGATATGCCAATAATTTATCAGGCCACATTACCGTTCTTTTTGGTGCGATTATTAGCTGTAGGGTTAATCACCTATATCCCCATTATAACCTTAGGATTATTACAATGATATGGAACATTTTAAACAGGGAAACATTTCTTGATATTGAGATGCAGGAAAAGTTATATTTGCCGTCCAAAAAACCGGAGCAAACCTATACCTTAAACGCTATCAATTCGCTCGAAGAGAGCGCATTCAATATCAATCAATATTCAGGAGACGTTCAATGAAGCGTTTAGGGACAACTCTGTCATTACTGACAGTTCTAATGAACCCCATTTTCGCCCAGAGTGAAGCCGGCGCGATTTTTCTTTTAATTGCACCGGGTGCCCGTGCCGGCGGCATGGGCGAAGCCCAAGTTGCCGTGGCAAATGATGCCTATGCAAGTTACTGGAATCCAGCCGGACTCGGATTTCTTGAAGGGCAGGAATTGGCCATGATGCACGTGAATTGGCTTCCCGGTCTTGCCGATGATTTGTATTACGAATTTTTTGCATTTCGCAAAAAATACCCCACATTGGGTACAATTGGTGGACATTTGATCTTTTTGAATTTGGGTGAACAGATCCGTACCAGTGAAACCGGTGATGAGTTGGGAACATTTACAAGTTATATGTCTGCATTTGCGCTTTCATATAGTGCACTGATTTCTCCCACTCAATCCATTGGATTGAATGCAAAAGTCTCATACCAGCATTTGGTTGAGATGGGTGCCGGTAGCGAAAAGGGAAAAGGCACATCCACAGATTTCGGATTTGATGTTGGCTATATGCACAAGGAATGGTTGTTGCCCAATATGATCTTAGGCTTGAATCTTTCAAACATTGGCCCAAAAGTATCCTTTATCGATCCGGACCAGGCAGATCCCCAGCCAACTAATTTGACACTGGGATTGAATTATGCACTTGTAAATAGTGAGTTCAATAAACTAAATATTGTTTATGATGTGGATAAGCTTCTCGTGTCTTCTTACCCTGATATGGATTGGGATGGTGATAAATATATTGGCGGCTTTGACGAAGATGGCAACGTGAGTCCCGGAAATGATTATAATAAAGATGGAAAATTGGAAATCGCCCATACGGATCCAATCTATAAGGCAATTTTTACATCTTGGGTTAATGATTGGTTTTTGGGTGGTGATATAGATTATGGTTCTGATGGTGCTGGAAATGGGGATGGAAAGATTGGTGGTTATAGATGGGACGATCTGGACGGGGATGGAAAAATTGATCTTGCTGATAATGAAATTGTAAAAACCAGTGGTGAACCCGATGACGAGGGTTGGGGTCAATACAACGAATTTGGTGATAAAGAAGTCGGCAACTCTAAAGAAAGAACCATCTCTAATGAATTGGATCGCTTGGTTCATAACATCGGGATGGAATATTGGTACGGCCAATATTTCGCCATCCGGACTGGATTCTATTACGACAAGACGGGGAAGATCAGCAATCCTACATTCGGGATCGGTTTACGATTCGCCGGATACGGGTTTGATTTTGGATATACCTATGGTGAAACAGGCCATCCTTTGACCAACACCATGCGTTTTTCCCTGAATATGGAATTCTAAAAACCGCTTCATATGTTGCGGCTTCCCTTCCTGCGCAGATCAATGCCTTTGGTCTGCCTGTTTTCCTTGCTCGCAGGTGATATGACAGGCGATCTCCGCATCTGCGCCCTACGGATTTCTTTTCTATCAGACGAAGACGAAAGCACAACAGGATCTGGCCAATTTTTGTTGGAATCAGAAGGAATCGATTGTGACGATTATACCATAGATCCTGCGCCCCACGACAGGTCCTACTTTGAATCTCAGTTAAAAGCAGTCGATGGATATTTCAATTCAGTTTCTTATGGGAAATTTGGCATTGACCTGGACCAATCCACGGTCTTCCCATTCGGGGAAAATGATTCTTACGCACTCGAAAATTCGATGAATTATTATAATCCTTATGATCAGAGTGAGATCCAAGAGGAACGCATTATAATATTATTTGCTGATGCGATTTATAAAGCATACGAAATTGATCAAATCGATTTTTCAACCTATGATCTTGTCGTTGTATTTCATGCGGGAATCGGTCAGGACTTTTCACTTCCATTTTTAGATCCAACACCGGAAGATATTCCTTCCACTTATGTTGATAATAAAATGGTTTTAGAACATTTAGCTTCATCATCGATCTCTGTTGGGAACCATGATATCTCTCACGGAATTATTCTACCGGAAACGCAAAACCATCTTTTATTTGACATTGCTGAAACCATGTTCTTGGACGCGCCGGAACCCTGTGAATATCAATACGGACTCACAGGAACCTTTGCTCTCATGATCGGGTTTGCTGTGGGATTACCGCCCTTATGGAATATTGAAACAGGAGAAAGTGGTGTTGGTGTATTTGGGCTCATGGATCAAGGATCGAACAATGGACGTGGAATTGTTCCATCTCCACCCACAGCCTGGACACGATCTTTTGCAGGTTGGGAAATACCAACAAATGCAGGATTTGGCTCTGCAGTCAATTTGCCATCTCGAAGTGAAAACCAATTGGTGAAAGTGCTAATAAACGATAACGAATATTTTCTAATCGAAAACCGCGATAACACAATTCATGATGGCATCAGCCTTGA
>DQOT01000264.1 GCA_015658495.1 Fidelibacterota bacterium
ATTTTGGATTCGGTGTCCGTGCACTGCGTCCTGCTTCACGGAGTTCAAAAGCAATGTCGGTTGCCAAACGGTGATCCTTTGTATTCAAATTAATATTGTAAGCGATGAGAAATTCACGGCAGCCCATAACGGTAGCACCACCCCTTACGTGGCGTTCTGCAGGACCAAAATCAGGCTTCCAAATTACATCCTTCAGCTTTTCTGGTAAGCCTTCATATTCTCCTTTTCGAATAGTAGGTAATTTTTCTCTGTCCGGTTTCTGGGCAGATTTTTCATAGAGGTAAACGGGAATGCCTAATTCATCGCCAACACGCTTGCCAACTTGTTTGGACAATTTGATGCATTCTTCATCTGTTACACCGCTGATCGGAATAAATGGACAAACATCTGTGGCTCCCATTCGTGGATGCGTTCCAGAATGCTGACTCATATCCAACACTTCTGAAGCTCGCTTTATTCCCTGGAATGCTGCTTCGCCCACTGCTTCTGGCGAACCGACAATGGTCACAACAGTCCGATTGGTGTCCGGACCCGGATCCACATCCTGCACTGTGATACCGGGCACATCCGCTATCTGCTTGACAATATTGTCAATTTTATTCTGATCCCGCCCTTCAGAGAAATTTGGGACGCATTCAATTAATTTTTTCATATTCTAATTGATCGCAATATTTCTTAAAAAAACAATGAAAAAAAGAATAATCATAAGCATGGTGAGTGTCCACCAGAGCGTTCGGCCCTTTCCTCGCCGAACAGGTATTAATCGTTTAAAATAATTCATCAGCTAGATGGAAATCCCCGCAAAGATCATCATGAAAAAATTGACAAATGGTTCCATAACCAACCAGATAATTGAGAATCCCGTAACGTAGCCAAATATGATGAGTCCAAATAAAACCTGGGGACCATAGGATTGAATTTTCCACGCAAGTTGGGGATTCGTTTTTGCCAAATATGCGGAGAAGATCTGGGAACCGTCTAAGGGTGCTACCGGAATCATATTAAAAACGGCTAATGCAATATTGATTCGTGTGAAATAAAGTAATAATACAAAAATAGATTCTGTCAGGAGTCCTGTTCCATTTAACAATCTTAAAACCATCCCTCCGGCCATGGCCAAGATCAAATTAGCTGCGGGTCCTGCCGCGGCCACTTTCATCATATCCGTTCTTGGATTTCTTAAAAAACGAGAATCCACAGGTACCGGTTTCGCCCACCCAAAGCCCACAAACAGGATCATGAGTGAGCCCATCATATCCAAATGTGCCATGGGATTCAGTGTAAGCCGTCCCATTCGGGCTGCTGTGGTGTCTCCACATTTTGCAGCCATCCATGCATGGGCAAATTCATGAAAAGAGAGTGCAAATATGAGCGTTGGGATCAATAAAACGAGTGCTTCCAGTGGGAGTCGAAATAACACACTTAACTCCGGGGATGATGGGTTTGATACACTTCTTTCAGATGGTGTTTATCCAAATGAGTGTAAATCTGTGTTGTGGAAATATCGCTGTGTCCTAAAAGTGCCTGCACGAATCGAAGGTCGGCCCCGCCTTCTAATAAATGAGTTGCAAATGAATGTCGTAATGTATGAGGAGATACGGGTTTGGTGATGCCGGCAGTTTGAACCCATTTATTCAAAATATTGTTAATCATGGCTCGCGTCAGCGGATTGCCGTTTCGGCTTAAGAAAACGGAACTGGATCCTTTATCTTTCTGAAATCCTGGGCGGCTATGGATCAAATATTGATTCAAGAATTGTTTGGCTCGCCCGCCAATGGGGAGCAATCTCTCTTTAGATCCTTTTCCCATGATTCGAATCATATCATCATCCAAGTACAGATTATTCAAAGAAAGATCGCATAATTCGGATACGCGAAGTCCACAGGAATACAACATCTCGATGATGGCTTTGTCTCGCCAACGAAATTGGGATGAATCAACTACAGCATTGATAATGGCTGAAATTTCTTCTTCCATTAAGACGTCAGGGAGTTTTTTGGGCGCTTTTGGACTGGTTAAAACCAAAGTTGGATTTTCATTTACATATTGTTCAGCAGATAAAAATTTATGATAAGATCGAATCGATGAAAAATTCCGTGCAATGCTGGAGGCAGCTAACCCTTTTTCATTCAGATTTCGAATATATTCCCGGATATGCATTTGAGAAATATTGGTCAATGCTGTGACACCTTTGTCCAGGATAAAGGATAAATATTGTTTCAGATCCCGCTGATAGGCTTCCAAGGTGCGGGGGGACACATTTCGTTCCACCCGCAGCATGGTCAGGTAGTCTTGAAAATGGGTGTCCATGTTAACTCAGAAAATCGTCTTCGACCAGGCCGCAAATGATCTGGCCCGTCATAATGTGCCCTTCCTGGATCCGTTGAGTGTCATCGCTGGGAACGTTGATGGTCACATCCGGAAGTTTATTCATTCGTCCTCCGGATCTCCCCGTAAACACAACTGTTTTGAGTCCTTTATATTTGGCTTGTTTGATGGCAGCAATCACATTTTCAGAATTCCCGCTTGTTGAAATGCCAACTAATATATCACCTTCATTTCCTAGCCCTTGAACCTGACGGGAAAAGACTGATTCAAAATCTGTATCATTCGACCACGCCGTAATAAAAGATGAATCGGTAGTCAGGGCGATAGATGGAATTGGTTTTCTTTCGTGGTTCGTCATGCCACCCATGAGTTCCGTGGCGAGATGTTGAGCATCGCCTGCACTTCCACCATTACCACACCATAAGATTTTTCCACCATTTTGGATAGAGTGAATCATCAAATTGGCGGCGGATTCTATATCATCGATACACAAATCCACCATGGATTCTTTCATGGCTGCACTGGCTAAAATTTGTTCTTTGATCTTTTCTTGCATTAATTCTTCCAATGAATGGCATCTGCCAATTCACTCATTAAACTTGAATTTTCTTCAATGACCGTTCCGGTCACAATAATAGATGCGCCGGTTTTTACCTTTTCTGATGCAGTTTCTGCATTCCGAATGCCACCGCCAACAATAACCGGAATATCCAATGTTTCTGTCACTGCTTCTACGACATTGTTAGCCACCGGTTCCTTTGCGCCGCTTCCTGCTTCAAGATAAATTAATTTCATTCCGAGATATTGTCCTGCTAACGCATGAGCCACGGCAATATCCGATCGATTCATAGGTATAGGCCGTGTTCCACTCATGAATTCAACTGTTGATCCAGCGCCACCATCCATCAATATGTAACCGGTTGGAATCGTCTCCATCCCAATATCTTTCACTATAGGCGCTGCAATAGCTTGCTCACCAATAAGATAATGTGGATTTCGTCCGGAGATAACGGACATAAAAAGCATGGCGTCATAATAGGCATTCAATTGTCCCACACCGCCGGGGAAAAAAATCACGGGGATATTTGACACATCCTTGATTCGTTTCACACGTTCTTTGCATTTCATATCCATCATTAAACTTCCACCAACAAAAAGGGCATCCACGCCTGATTCATTCGCAGATTCTACACGAGACTCTAGCAAATTTTCATTTTTTCGATCGGGATCTATCAGGACCACGTAGGCAGCCCCTTTTTCATCAATGACAGAATTCAATTGTGAAAAAACGGACATTTAACTGGCAAACGCCTCCTAGGACAGAAAATTCATTAATTCATCTTTTTCATCTAGATTTGACGGGGTTACCTTAATCAACCATCCGTCACCATATGGGTCAGCATTCACTTTATCCGGGAAATCTTCCAAATCTTCATTTACGGCACAAATGGTACCTGATACTGGCGCAAATAATTCAGAAACAGTTTTCACTGCTTCAACTTCCCCAAAGGAATCTCCAGCGCTTATTTCTTCCCCAACTTCCGGTAGTTCAACAAATATAACATCACCCAATTGGCTTTGTGCATAATCAGTAATACCAATGGTAACTTCATTTCCGTTATAATTTGCCCACTCATGGTCTTCGGTGTAGAGTAAATGGTCAGGTGTATTCATTAATTTTCTTCCTTAAAAGCATATTTTTCAGGGTTGTAATCGAAGGTTTCCAGAAAACTCGTATCGAAATTCCCGGACTTAAATATTTCATTTTCCATGATGGCCATTTGATAAGGGATGGTCGTTTTTGGTCCCGAAATAATTGTTTCTTGCAAAGCACGATACATCCGTATAATGGCTCGTTCACGATTTTTTGCATGAACGATGATCTTCCCAATCATGGAATCATATTGTGTCGGAATTTTATATCCGGAATAGGCATGAGTGTCTACTCGGACACCCTTCCCTCCCGGCATATGAAAATTAGTGATCTCCCCGGGAAACGGCATAAAATTATTGGCAGGATCTTCAGCATTAATTCGACATTCAATGGAATGACCCCGAAGTTTAAAATCTTGAAGATATTCCGGATATTTTAATCCAGCATGCATCTTGATTTGCTGTTTGATGAGATCCACACCTGTGACCATTTCAGTAACAGGATGTTCAACCTGGATTCGTGTATTCATTTCCATGAAGAAATAATTTTTATTTTTGTCCATTAAGAATTCGATGGTGCCCACACCAACATAATTCACAGCTTTCGCACCGGCAACTGCTGCTGCACCAATCAACTTTCTCGTCTCTTCATCCACAAGTGGAGAGGGAGATTCTTCTACCAATTTCTGGTGGCGCCGTTGGATTGAACATTCGCGTTCACCGAGATGAATGGCATTCCCATGGCTATCAGCAAGGATTTGAACTTCAACATGGCGGGGATTCTCAATGAATTTCTCGATATACATGTCCTCATTTCCAAAAGCAGTTAAAGATTCCTGACTCGCAGATTTATAGGCGGGTATCACATCTTCCGACTTTTTTACGAGGCGCATCCCACGTCCGCCGCCGCCAGCTGACGCTTTAAGCATAACCGGATATCCCATTTCATCCGCTTTATTTTTTGCGTCTTCGGGACTATCCAAAACTCCTTCTCCACCAGGTACCACAGGTACGCCGGCTTTTTTCATGGTGATTTTGGCCTGTACCTTATTCCCCATGGCATTGATAATTTCGGGTGTTGGTCCCAGAAAGGTAAACCCATTTTCTTCACAAATTCTGGAAAACTGAGCTGATTCGGATAGGAACCCATAACCGGGATGAATCGCATCTGCACCTGTAATTTCACCAGCAGCAATGATTCGTGGGATATTTAAATAACTCTCATTACTGGGTGGTGGACCTATACAAACGGCTTCATTTGCAAATTTTACATGCAGGGATAATTCATCAGCAGTGGAATAAACTGCCACAGTTTTAATACCCATTTCATGGCACGCACGGATCACACGAAGCGCAATCTCACCGCGATTGGCAATCAGGACTTTCTTGAACATAGGCATCTAGTCTTTATTACTTGCCACTAAGAACACGAAGAACCACAAAGCATTGATAATGGTGGGAGATAGCAATCTGCAAATAATATATTTGTTGGTGGATAGTTTACGCATTTATTTATTTTTCTTTCGAGAAACGTCGCGATCTTTGTTGCTAATAAATTTTTAAGGTTAAGAAGGATCGATAATAAACAAGGTTTGGTTATATTCAACAGGATCGCCATTTTTGGCCTTAATATCCGTAATTGTACCATCAAATTCTGCTTCAATCTCGTTCATGATCTTCATGGCTTCAATGATACATAGGGTTTGCCCTTTTTTCACCGAATCTCCCTTTTTGACGAAAGGTGGATCGTCCGGTGTGGACGAAGCATAAAATGTGCCTGGCATAGGCGAAAGAAGATCTTCCCCTTTCGCGGTGGGTTCAGCAGATTCGGCGGGTGCCGATTCAGGGGCGCTAGCTTCCACCGGTGCTGACGCTGGTGCCGCAACAGGAGCCACAGGCGCTACTGCTACTGGAGTCGCAGTCATACTCGAACCTTTTGAAACGCGGTATTTCCGTCCCCAAAAGTTGACTTCAATTTCATTCACATTTGAATTTTCAAGAATGTAAATGATCTCCTTTAATTTATCCTGCCACATATTTTCACCCCATCAATTTTAATCTTTTGACCGTTCGATATATTCACCGTTGCGGGTGTCAATCTTGAGTTTATCCCCTTCATTTATAAAGAGGGGGACATTTAAAGTATAACCGGTTTCAACGGTAGCCGGTTTGGTTGCACCCTGTGCTGTATTGCCTCTAAAACCCGGTTCCGTTTTAGTCACTTCCAAAACGACATGGGACGGTAAGCGAACATCCAATACTTCCGATCCATCAAAGAGCAGGTCCACATTCATACCACTGATTATAAAGTTTTTACCATTGCCCACAGATTCTGCGGGGATATTAAGTTGATCATAGGTGTCATTATCCATAAATACAAATGATTCACCATCATCATAAAGAAACTGCATTGTTTTTGCTTCCACACGAATGAATTCAAGTTTGCGTCCTGCATTAAACGTTTCATCAAAGATCTTCCCTGTTTGAATATCTTTCAGTTTGGTGCGGACAAATGCACCACCTTTCCCCGGTTTTACATGCTGGAATTCAACCACTTTCATCCGCTTATGCTTGTGGAAAATGACGGCGCCGTTTCGAATATCTGCTGTTGTTGCCATGAATGTCCTAAAATGATTAAAAATTCAAGCCCGAAATTTACGATGGGTCTTCGCCTGTTCAAACGAGGGGTATTTTAATTTTGTCAGTGGTTGGCTGGTTGATTGGTGTATCGTTATCTGGTTAAGTGGTTAGTCGGATATTCTAAACCGATTGGATCAGAGAAGAAATCTTCTCTTTATCCGCAGACATTTTCTCCGAAGTTGGAATCTCCCGAGCATATTTCACCATATCTGCCTCGAACAAAAATCGAGTCCAGTCCGAAAAAAGATCATCTGTCAAGGGAAACAAAGACCGGAATTCATTGATCTCTTCTGTGGTCATTTCCAAAGCTCGGATGAAATATTTTGTTTCTAGATATTCTCGTGATATATGAGAAAGGTCAGCATAAAAATCTTTCGATAGTCCATTCATATCCAAATCCCGCAAGCGCCGTTTTGCCCGGTCTTCCGGTGAATCTATGATGGTATAATCAATTTTCTGATAGAGGACATCCTGCCTTTGCTGCCATGTCCAGATCATACTTCCCAGCATGAAGAGTAAAATCATGCTTAATAAAACTGTTTTTGTTGGAAAAATTCCTTTAACGGGGACAGGTCCTTTAATAGGCCGAAAATCTTGATTCTCAGCGACGGCGAGAATGGATCCCACAGAAAAAGGGATGGGAGTTGCAGAAAGAGAAAAATCAACAGATCCGTCTTCTTTCAGGATATTTATGGCATAATCCGGAGTCACAAATTGTCCTGTATCCCAAGCCATGATCTCAAATTCAATTCCGGTCAATTTTCCATTTTCGTGGATCAAAGTTTGACTTCGTATGGGAATCGTGTCATTGATTTCTCCCATTTCCGGAAATTGAATGGATTCGTTCTCATTTCCATCAATTTTCACTGTCCATTGAAAAACATCGCCAATGAATCCATTCGTGGTATCCAGTTCAGAGACAACGGACAAGCTTTGGGCAAAGAGGAAAGAGGAAAAAAGAAATATGGGAAAAGATTGCATTAATACCGTTTTTCTCTCATCCTGAAAAAGGACATGAGCGGTTCCACATAATCCTGATCTGTAGCAATGGGAATCATATCAAACCCAATTTTTTGGGCATCTTTCTTGAATTTTTCCTGTCGCGTCTGAATCTCTTTTCTCAATCTGTCCTGTGCGTCTTTTGATGAAGTATCCACCCAAAAAGATTCGCCCGTTTCCGGATCTTCCACTTTGGCCAAACCCATGTCAGGCATGTTCGTTTCTGCTGGATCATAGAGATGAATTCCGATGACATCATGTTTCCGGTTCACGACTTTCAATGATGACCAATATTCCTGATCCAAAAAGTCAGAAATGATAAAAACTACACTTTTTCGTTTCGCCACTTTCAAAAGGTAATCCAGGGCATTTTTCAAGGATGTTCCGGTTCTTTCAGGTACCGTATAAAGGAGTTCTCTTACCACCCGAAGCACATGGCTTTTTCCTTTTTTCGGAACAACATATTTTTCAATTTCGTCTGAAAAAAGAATGAGTCCAACTTTATCATTATTCTTAATGGCGGAAAAACCAAGAACCGCTGCTATCTCTGCACCGATCTCCTGCTTCAATTGTTGTCCGGAGCCAAATTCACCCGAAGCAGAAATGTCCACCAGAAGATAAACGGTGAGTTCCCGTTCTTCTTCAAATATTTTAATAAATGGGGATCCGGTTCGGGCGGTTACATTCCAATCGATAAGACGGATATCATCACCGGGTTGGTATTCACGCACTTCAGAAAAAGTCATGCCACGACCTTTGAAAACGGAGTGATATTCACCGCCAAAAAGATTGTTCACAAGTCCGCGGGTGCGAATTTCGATTCGCTTCACCTTTTGCAGGATCTGACGGGGAATCATTTTGAGCTCGCTCTGAAATTATTATTCAAAATTGAATGAATGGTGTCACCGGAAAACAAACTACAGTCATAGGAAATAAGTAAAACGAAATTATTTAAAACGTAATTCATAAGGCCTTATATAATTACGTTTTACATAATTACGGCGATGATTGCACCCAATATTTTCAACAAAAAAAGCGTAGGGATTAAATGGCAAATCAAAGAGTCTTATGAATCACGGCACTTCGACGACTTCGAACAATCGTTGGATCACATCTTCCGTGGTCAATTCTTCCGCTTCTGCTTCATAGGTCAGGATGATGCGATGACGAAGAACATCCGCACCGCTATAACGAATATCTTCCGGCGTGATGTAGCCACGATGTTCAATAAATGCACGAGCCTTTGCTCCACGGATCAAATTGATGGTCGCTCTCGGTGATGCGCCATATTCTATGATCCCTTCCAAATCATTTAAACCATGTTCCGCCGGATTCCGGGTAGCGAAGACGAGATTCAGGACATAATCTTCAACCTTCTCATCCACATAAATATCATGAATAACAGATTGTGCATTCAGGATTGCCTGAGAAGAGACAACCGAATCCAAATCATCAACATTCACCGATTTGGTATTTTGCCGAAGAATGAGCCTTTCTGAATCGAGATCGGGATAATCGACGATCAATTTGAACATGAAACGATCCACCTGTGCCTCCGGTAATGGATAGGTTCCCTCCTGCTCAATTGGGTTTTGGGTTGCCATGACCAAAAACGGCGCATCTAATAGAAATGTATTTTCACCGATGGTCACTTGCCGTTCCTGCATAGCTTCAAGCAAGGCACTTTGGACTTTTGCCGGTGATCTGTTGATCTCATCTGCTAAAATAATATTAGAAAAGATGGGACCTTTTCGCGTATCAAAGTCCCCCGTTTTCTGATTATAAATTAATGTTCCCAATAAATCAGCCGGGAGCATATCTGGTGTGAATTGGATTCGTTGAAAATTTGTAGCAATGAGTTTCGCTAATGTTTTGACCGTCATGGTTTTTGCCAACCCAGGAACACCTTCTAATAGGATATGGCCATTCGCTAACATGGAGATCAGGATCTTATTGATCAATTCATCCTGACCAATAATCATCCGGTTCATCCCCTTTTTCAAGTCATCGACAAATACAGAAGTTTTGGAGATCCGTTCGTTGATCTCTGTTAAACTGAAATCGCTCATATTATTAAATATATTAGGATGTAATGTGTTTCAAGACGGGAATTTCTTCAATTCCTTTTCCCAGGAATTCAATCTCAAATTTGACAGAGGGTGATAATTCGTGGTTTGGAAATCTTTTTAGAAATTCTTTGTATTCGATTTCGGCACTTTTAGGGTCATTCACAACATTCGCATAGATATACCCGATCATGAATAGTGCGTGGGCTTCCTGCGATGAGCCGGCATAATTCTCAATCACTTTTCGATATTCCTGGATTGCGGTCGTAAAATCACGGAATTCATTCATATAAAGATCGCCCAGCATATATTGACCTTTCGGTGTGAATTCATGTTGAGAATATTTCTCTGTCATGTACATGAGATGCTCAACGGCTTCTTTCACCATTTTCCGTTTTCGAAGCGATTCAGCCTTATTCAGGATATATTCGGGGAACTGGTCAATCTCTTTTTGAGCTTGTGTGGCGTGAATTGAGCCACCATAATTATTCACAGTATTTTGGAGCGATGCGTATCCACTTGCCAGGTCATTTTTCCAATTCAAGTGAATGGAAGCCAGTTTGTATTGAGCCTGGGAGGCTAAACTATCCTGGGGATATTTTGTGACCAGTGTTTCCAGGTCCCTAATCGCCTGATCGGTCTCATTATTTTTTATGTTTTCATTGGATAATTCAAAAAGTTCACCTGCTGATTTAGAGCAGCCGGTGATCAATAGCAATCCTAAAAATGATAGAAAAAGTTTAGTTTTCATTGTCTTCCTGTAGTTTTAAAGCGGTGGAAATTAATGCCGGTTTTTCTTCCTGAAAAGGGTTTGGTCTGGTTTTAAATGCATAAATGATTTATCGGTTCCACAATTCATGGATTAAACTCAAAAGAGATTTTGGATCCCTAATTGTATTTTTCTTTTTCCCGGATTATCTACCTGAATAGCATAGTCCAAACGTGCCGGACCCAGGGGTGTTTTGATCGTGAGTCCTACTCCAGAATCCCATTTCAGCAGATCTGAAGAAATATTCTTCGTATGGTCTGCTAATAAACCACCATCAAAGAATACCGTAAACCCAAACGATTTATAGGCGGGAAACCTGTATTCAATATTGGTCATAAAACGAATGATCTGGCCCATGGGTTCACCTTTCAATTCTTCAAATCGCAGGACTTCCCATCCCCGCATAGACGTACTTCCACCGAGATAAAACTTTTCATAACTGTAATCCTGGAGTAGTGAATCCCAGCCCCAGATTTGACCAATTTTAAACCGGCTGGCTAAAACTGATTTTTTACCGATCGATATATAGGATTGGAATGTGAAATCTGCTTTCAGGTAATCCCGTTCGCCACCCAACACATTCCCTGCGGATTTAAATAATGCGGAAAATAAATATCCTTTCCGGGTAAAAATGGGATCATCTTTTTTATCAATATTGATCTTAAAGGCAATGGACCTTTTCTCAATTTTATCCTTTGATCCTGA
>DQOT01000313.1 GCA_015658495.1 Fidelibacterota bacterium
TCTTCAACCGTTTCTTCGGTTGCGGGCTCCTCAGCCACAGGTTCTTCAACTGGAGTATCTTCTTCTGATTCAGATTCATCGTTTGATTCTTCAGTGGATTCTTCTTCAATTTCTTCAGTTGGTGCATCATCTCCTGCATCATCAGCAGAGTCATCTGTTGGTGTTTCTTCAACTACAGTTTCTTCGGCAGATGTTTCCTCCTCAACCGTTTCTTCGGTTGCGGGCTCTTCAGCGGGTGCTTCAGCGGCTTCTGCTGCTACGGCTGAAACAGCCAATGGTTTTTCAGCAACTTTCTCTGTAGCAGCATCTTCTACGGTTTCTTCCACAGCGATTTCAGCAACAACCGCTTTCGCTGTTTCATCTGTTTTCTTTTCAGCCAGTTCCGCACGGGCTTTTTTCACATCTTCCCGATTCAATTCCCATTTTTTCATCTCTTTGTCAATTTGGGCTTTATCAAGTCCCTGGTTCATAAGATGCCATTGATGTGCAATCCCTGCTCGGCGCAATAATTTATGTGCAGCCTCGGTGGGTTGTGCACCTTCTCCGAGCCAATGTATCACTCGTTCACCTTTCAGGTCATAGGAATGATCTGCATCAATTGGATTGAACCAGCCCAATTCTTCAATTGCAGCACCATCACGGCGATTCCGTGAATCCATGACAACCATGCGGTAAAAAGGTCTGTTTCGACGTCCTATTCGTTTCAGTCTTATTTTCGTCGCCAACTTGTATCTCCTTATTTAAATTTTCCGAAACTGCCCAATCCGGGGAGTTTCATGTTTTTCATTTTACCCATTTTTTTCATCATTTTCTTCATCTGTGAAAATTGATTCAACAGGCTATTTATTTCCTGCACCGGACGCCCGCTTCCTTTTGAGATCCGCAATCTGCGACTGCCATTAATGATCTCCGGTCGCTGACGCTCTCCCGGTGTCATAGAATTAATGATCGCTTCAGTCCATCCGACTTGGCGGTCATCCATATTCAATTGTTTTAAAGCTTTCGAGTTCATGCCTGGCATCATGCCTAATAGCTGGCTCATGGAACCCATTTTTTTCATTTGTTGTAATTGCATTTTGAAATCATCCAGGTCAAAAGTGTTCTTTACCAGTTTTGTCTGGAAATCCTTGGCCTGGTCTTCATCAAAAACATCTTGGGCTTTTTCAACGATAGACACCACATCTCCAAATCCAAGGATTCGATCTGCGATTCGCTTCGGATCAAAAACATCCAAACCATCTAATTTTTCAGATGTCCCGATAAATTTGATAGGTTTGCCCGTCACTTCACGGATAGAAACTGCCGCTCCGCCCCGAGCATCACCGTCCATTTTTGTCAGGATAACACCCGATAAAGGAAGTGCTTCATGAAAAGCTTGTGCTGAATTCACAGCATCTTGCCCCGTCATACCATCCGCAACAAAAAGGATTTCGTCAGGATTAGCCATATCAGCGATCTGTTGAATCTCTGTCATCATTTCGCCATCCACATGGAGTCGCCCGGCTGTATCCAGAATTACAACATCATTTTTCAAAGATCGTGCTTCTTCGATTCCCCGTTTGCAAATCGCTAACGGATCTCCGGTTCCTTCTTCATACACCGCCACATCTGCCTGTTTACCCACAGTGATCAACTGCTGGACAGCAGCGGGACGGTACACATCAGCAGCAACCATCAAAACCAATTTTCCGGATTTTTTCAACCGCTGGGCTAGTTTCCCGGCTGTGGTTGTTTTTCCAGAACCTTGAAGTCCAGCCAATAAAATAACGGCCGGTTTGCTCTTCAATACCAGGTCTTCTGTATCTGATCCCAAGAGGGCGACCAATTCATCGCGAATGATCTTCACGAAATGCTGGCCCGGTTTCACCGATTTTAAAACCTTTGTCCCCTGTGCTTTCTCTTGCACAGTTTTGACGAAAGATTTCACTACCTTGAAGTTCACATCTGCATCTAACAATGCCCGTCGGACTTCCCGAACGGTGTCATTGATATTCTTATCGGTTATTTTACCCAAACCCCGAACATTTCGGAATATGGATTCAAACCGTTCTGTGATGTGATCAAACATGTGTTTCCGATTCGAAAATAGCCAAGGAAATTAGGGGTTTTATTTCCATAAAGTAAATGCGAAAAGTCATTTTAGATTCCAGGGATTTTATTACATAAAACTAAGGTAATTTTTCGTCGTGGAATTTCAATCAATATTAATATTTATTATTTTGTCGGTTTCGGCTATGGTGACAAAGTACACAAGCCCGGTTCATGCATACCGATTATTTAAACTTCTTCCCATTTTATTTTTGATCATTTGGGTTGCTGATTCTGGAGATTATCAGACCAAGGTCTATACAAGAGCAATCCTGGCAGGACTCTGTTTTTCCATTGTGGGTGATTTCCTTTTGCTCTTTCCAACCCAATTCAAATCGGGGCTCTTCAGTTTTCTTACGGGACATATTTGGTATATGGTGGCATTCATATCTTGTGATTGGTCGGTTCCCATTCTTCCAACAATTATCATTATTATTTTGGCTATGGGGATGATCTCCCAACTTTACCCGACAGCAGGAAAATTAAAGATCCCTGTGTTGGTGTATATCACCACCATTGCAGGCATGGGCATCACCGCATTCGGCAGATTGGAATCCATTCAATCAACACCGGCGATGATTGGCGCCCTGGGTGCAACTTTATTCATGATCTCAGATGGCATTCTTGGTTGGAATAAATTCAAGAAACCATTCCATTTGGCCGAAGGGATAATCCTGCTTACCTATTATTCAGGTCAATGGATGATTGCCTTTTCGACCATGATGTAACCCTAAAAGGTATAATCTACGATAATGCCCACCTGTCTCGGATCGCCATAGCTTTTCCACAGTTCATCGGAATAATCCGGTGGAATAAGTCCAAAATAAAATCCTCGCGAGGTATAGCGTTCGTCCAAAGCATTTCGGATCCAAATTGTCGCCGTGGTTTTTCCAAATGATTTCCCAAGGGTCAGGTTCAATAATGAATAGGGTTCTGATTTTTGGTTATGACTATCTGAAAA
>DQOT01000222.1 GCA_015658495.1 Fidelibacterota bacterium
TGACCCCGGATTCTGTCGACTTTATTCAACATATAGCAGGATTTGGATCAGGAAATATTGAAATTAGTGTCATTGACCCTTATGCCATCAAGGATAACAATGAATACAATGTTGTTTTTGATACACTTGATACAGCAGAAGAGGTTGTTTTTAGTATAAGAGATCAAACAGAAATCGTAGAAACTTTATTGATCCAGGATAGCACTGCGAGAGCATCACATGTCAATATTCATTCTATGATAATTACTGCATCCGTTATGGTGGATACATTGGTGGACGGAGTGGATACTGTTTATACAGACACTACAGTATTGGATACGACCTACCCGGGGATGGTTACAAATGAAGCCGGGTCTATTGAATATCAATATGGGATAGATTATACCATCGATCCTAAATCAGGCTTTTTTAACATCACTAATTCTGATCTATTGAGTCATGGCTTGGTAACCGTGAGTTATCAATATTTCACCTTGTATCACGAGACTGATATGGAGGCAGGATTTACCAATCCTATTTTCGACGGAATGCGAATCGTAATCCGGGATTCGGAGGTCGGCGTGAATGAAGATTCAACCAGATGGACAGTGGGAGACTGTAATTACCGCCATACCATTAATCCAAGTAGGCTTTACCCTGCTGATTTTGAGTTACAATTTGAAGGGAATATCGGGGATTCCATCACTATAGATGCTTATGATACCCGATCGCCATTTAGAGTAAAGAATGTAACCCACAATGATTATCCGCCTTTCAGAATATCAGATTATGACCGGGATGATGAATGGGATCCGAATGAACCAATTATGATTCGTCCTTATGAAGGCCAAAATTCTCCCCTGATAACGATCCGGTTTTACCAGGATTCACTGGCAATCACAGATACCACGACCTATGATACGGTTATTGCAGGTACGGACACTGTTTATACAGATACCACAATTTTTGATACCACCTTCCTGGAAGTTTTTGACCCGATTCAGGGAGATATTTTTAGACTTGCGATTAACCGGCCATTCTCAATAAAAGATGTTTACAGTTTCACATCCATTGCATCACGGATCAATAATTCAACAGCAATAAAACAGTTAGATAAAATTGCTGTTGTCCCTAATCCTTATGTGGTTGCGGTTTCCTGGGAACCTAAACATATTTACCAGTCCGGACGGGGACCCCGGCAGATTGATTTTATAAATTTACCCAGCAAATGTACCATCAAAATATTTACATTGGCCGGATATTTGGTGGATACGATTGAACACAATGACTTAAATGAGAGAGGGGCAGAATCCTGGGACCTTTTATCCAAAGATGGACTTGAGATTGCCTATGGCGTTTATCTTTACCATGTGGATGCCTACGAACTGGGTGTGGAAACCACAGGGAAATTTGCCGTAGTGAAATGATGAAAAAGATACTATTCATTTCCGGGTTTCTGATTGCTATTCTTTCCGCACAATCCAATGTAGCAACCACAGCAGCATCCTTTTTAGAAATTGGTGCCGGTGCACGATCTTTGGCTATGGGTGGCGCCTATGTATCTGTGGCAGATGACGTGAGTTCACTCTATTGGAATCCGGCCGGAATAGTGAATGTGGAGCGACCCTCCACTCATGTGTACTATGCACCCTGGTTGGTTGAGACAAATTTTTACCATGGTGGTGCTGTGATTCCTATGGGCCATCTTGGGACTATGGGTGTGACCTATACAACAGTCACTATGGATGAAATGGATGTTCGTACCATTAATAATCCCGATGGAACCGGCGAAAAATTCAGTGTCAGCAATATAGCTATGGGACTTGCCTATGCGAAACGTCTCACAGACCGATTTACATTTGGATTCCAAACAAAATTTATCCAGGAAAAAATTTGGCATATGATGGCAAAAGGATTTGCGGTTGATATTGGATCCTTATTTGTTACGCCAGGCGGACTACGGATTGGTATGAGCGTATCCAACTTTGGCGGAAAACTAGGTATGGATGGTGTTAATACTGCTGTAACCTATGATCCCGATGAAACGATCTACGGCAATAATGATCGCATCAATGCCCATTTGGATGCTGCAAAATGGCCACTTCCGCTTTTATTCAGATTTGGACTGACAAAGGATTTTACGGTTGCTCCAGGTCAGAAAATAACAATAGCTGCAGACGGCATTCACCCCAATAATAATGTTGAATATGTGAATGCAGGCATTGAATACAATTTTAATGACCTGTTATTTCTGCGGACAGGACTATCCCATTTATTCATGGATGAGGTTGATTACGGGGACAAAGCAGAACAAGGATTGTCATTCGGATTTGGGATTAATTACCAGATCCCGCGGGGACCAAAATTCAGGGTAGATTTTGTTCAGACTGAATTTGGTGTATTTAAAAATGTAAAAGGTTATTCTATAAATCTTTCTTTTTAGTTTCAGAA
>DQOT01000098.1 GCA_015658495.1 Fidelibacterota bacterium
ATGAAACTTAATTGTAGCAGATGAATTGAATTTTTAAAAATGAATTTAAGAATATTAACCTAAATATATCACCTTGAAGACAGTAATTGTTCTAAATACAGAAATAATAATGGATATAGAAATCACAATGCGAAATAATTATTTAAAATGTAAATATGTAATTAATCCCGGTTACGTTTTACATATTTACGTTTTATCTTCGATAGAATTCTCAAATCTGGAATCCATAAAAAACTTGTTTTCGAAGCTGATGAATTAATGAGGTTAATAAAAATAATTCTATTTCTAAAATCCGCAGGTGTATTCGCTCAATCCCTGAATGGGTTTATTCGGGAGGATGCTACAGCAGCTCCACTTTCTCTACAAACAGTCTTTGAGTTGCACTTAAGAGTTGAATTCAAGTATTTTAAAATGAAGAAGATTTTCAATATACTTCTGATGTAATGATTATAAACAGAAATGACACAGGATTATTAAACCTTACAAAGGGCAAACAGGAACAGAATAGTCGCCCGGCATTTTCTCCGGATGGTGAAACAATCCTGTTCATTGGTCATGGATATATTGATTAAAATCCACATCATCTTTTAGGATTTATAAATGAAACTCATTTCATGGAATGTAAATGGGATTCGCGCTGCTGTAAAGAAAGGTTTCCTGGATTATTTAGATCAGGAACAGCCCGATATTCTTTGCATACAGGAATCGAAAGCCCATAAAGAACAACTGACTTCTGAAATTCTCGAAGACCATGGGTATCATACCTATTGGCATTCCGGGGTGAAAAGAGGGTATAGTGGTGTTGCCACTTTTTGTAAAGAAGCACCCTTGTTTGTACAGGAAGGATTGGGCATACAGAAATATGATGATGAGGGACGCGTGCTTCTCACGGAGCATGAAAATTTTCTTCTCTACAATATTTATTTCCCCAATGGTCAAAAAGATGAATCACGACTGAATTATAAATTGGATTTTTATGATGATCTGCTCCCAATCATCAACGACCAGGTGGAGTCCGGTAATAATGTGATTGTCACCGGTGATTGGAACACAGCCCACCATCCCATTGATCTGGCGCGCCCCAAGGAAAATATCAAAACGTCCGGTTTTATGCCCATTGAACGAGAAAGATTAGATACATATGTTGCCCACGGATGGAGAGATACATTTCGTGAATTCCATGAAGAAGGGCATCGATATTCTTGGTGGTCCTACCGAATGGGTGCAAGAGACAGAAATGTGGGTTGGCGTATTGATTATTTTTTCGTGAATGATGGTATGATGGAACTTTGTTTGGATGCTGAAATCCATGATGTTGTTATGGGTTCAGACCATTGTCCAATTTCTTTAATTTTAACCCTATGATCAATAAAGAAAAAATCACACGAAACTGGCTAAGGCGTTATACAGGGACCGAGCCGGATGATTTCGGAGATTGGATACTTCTGACCAATTTTCAGAATTATGTGGAGAAATTTACAGAAAAATTTGGTATACCCATCAAGGGTAGTGGTGGTGCCATGACATCCGCCACAAATGCAGATGGATTGTCCATTATTAATTATGGTATGGGAAGTGCTAACGCAGCCACGATTATGGATCTGTTATCAGGTATTCACCCGAAAGGTGTTTTATTTTTAGGAAAGTGTGGTGGACTCAAACAATCGACTGAACTTGGGCATTTTATTCTCCCCATTGCTGCTATCCGTGGTGAAGGAACCAGTGATGATTATTTTCCCAAAGAAGTCCCTGCAATGCCATCTTTTAAACTACATAAGTATGTTTCTCAATTATTGGTGGAACATGATTTGGATTATCGTACAGGTGTTATCTACACGACGAACCGTCGAGTGTGGGAGCATGATGAAGATTTCAAAACTTATTTGAAAAAGGTTCGTGCCATCGGAATCGATATGGAAACAGCCACTGTGTTTATTACAGGCTTTGCCAATGGAATTGATCGGGGAGCCTTGTTACTTGTCTCTGATACACCCATGACACCGGAAGGTGTAAAAACAGAAGAATCAGATAAGGAAGTGACGCAGAAATACGTGGACCTTCATATTGAAATGGGCATCGAAGCCATGACACGGATCGGGGAAGAAGGGGAAACGATTAAGCACTTTACGTATTAAAAAAGTGTTCATGTGGGTGAGTCTACTAAAGGCGGATAAATGTTCGGGTGTTCAAGAACCTCATCCTCATCCTAACTCCTAATCCTTGTCCAACATTAAATCAACCCCAATCGCATCTCCATATACCATACCTATTTTTGTGAGCGATATGGATTTCTTATTTTGAATAAAACACCCTTCCCACTTTTTCTGCGCTATTTTAAGATTCTCTATGAATTGTCTCTGATAATTTTCAGGAATTCTCTCCAAGTTAATTCCTTCATTCATTCGCAAGCCAAACCCGATCAATTCATTTAATCGATCTTTTTCGTTTAAGGATTCAATCATAGAAACGGGAGAATTCCCCGATTCAATTTGTTGCAAATATTGATCTAAAGATCGGGAATTATTCCAACGATTCGTTCCATCAAATCCATGAGCCGAAGGCCCAAATGCGAGATAGGGATGAATGCGCCAGTAGTGAAGGTTGTGTTGACATTCATATCCCGATTTTGAAAAATTGGATATTTCATAACTGCTGTATCCGTTTGTTTCCATAATTTGGTGCGTTTTTAAAAACCATTCACCAGTCATTTCATTTTCAGGCATTCTTACTTTCTTTTCTTTCACAAGCTTAAAGAGATCTGTTCCTTTTTCCAGGGTGAGCGTATAGGCAGAAATATGGTTGATCTCCAAATCTATAATTTGGTTCAAATCTTGTTCCCATACTTGCCAGGATTGCCCAGGGATGGAATAAATCAAATCACAATTC
>DQOT01000006.1 GCA_015658495.1 Fidelibacterota bacterium
CATAAAGATGTACCCTTTGAATCTATCTTGGCGCAATCTGGAGAAAAACTTGTCCTGATGGATTTTGAGACCGAATGGTGAGGCTGGTGTAAGCGGCTGGATGCCGATACATTTTCTGATAGCAAAGTCAAATCATTCGCAAATCAAAACCTGATCAGCATGAAGATTGATGCTGAAAAGGGGAAAGGGATTGAACTAGCCAAACAGTTTGGTATTCGCGGTTTTCCTACCATCGTTTTTGCCAATGAAAAAGGGGAAGAGATTGACCGCATTGTCGGGTATATGCCACCGGAACCCTTTCTTAAGGAATTGAATCGGATTCAGTCAGGAAAAAATACCCTGCCTGCCCTGTTAGAAGATTTTAAACAAAATCCATCCAAGTTCAGTACACTCTTCAAATTGGCAAAGAAATATGAATCCATGGATGACCCAGGTTCTGCCAAACAAATGGTGAATGCCATTCTTGCAGAGGGAACCGATTCGGCCGGGACGGCTGAATTCTTCTCTATTTTGTACGATGCACGGGAAACGCGTGATCCAATCCCGCTCATCGCTTATGCAGATAAAAATCCTGATAGTGAGAATTCAACAGTTGCATTGGAGGAGGCCATGTGGTTTGTCCGAAGAGCCGGTGATAACCATGAACATGAAGCAAATCTTTACGTTCGAGTTATTAAAGGGAAGAAGGAACCCAATCCCGGTATGTTAAATGGTTTTGCCTGGCGGATGAGTGAATTAGAACAACATCTTGATGTTGCATTGGATAAAGTCACTTGGGCCATCGAGAATGAACCGGATGAGAAAAACAAACACATGTATATTGATACCAAAGCTGAACTCCTGTGGAAAATGGGCCGGGTGGATGAAGCCATTTCTGAAATTGAGAAATGTGTGAAATTTGACCCCGAGTATAAATATTATAAAAAACAGGAAGAAAAATTCCAGAATGCATTGAATAGTTAATTATCATGGTAGAACTAGATTCTAAATCGGCTCTACTGTATATTATTTATTGATCAAATATACCGCAAGGATAGCCAAAAACCCCCCAATGATGGTGGTAAGGATCAACGGTTCGTCTAAATAATACGTGGCAAAACCTATAGCAGTTAAGGGGACTGTAAAAATATAAGCACTGGCTTTTTTTGGCCCCAATTCCACAGAAGCCTGAAAATAAATGGAGGTGCCAAATGCCATGGCACCTGTGCCGAGAAACATAATATTTAGCCAAAAAATCCCATCGTATTGAAATACGTCCAGGATGGGCTCATTCAGGGCCAGCGTGAGGCTGAAAAAAGTAGAAAGAGCAAAACACCAAAAACTATAGGGAATATATGAGATCACTTTTTTAGATTTGGATGTAATAAGTGTCACTGAAACCCAGGATAAGGACGCCATGATAAAATGGAAATTCCCGGACTGGAACAGGAGCGCCATATCCATTTCCCAGATGCGAATGATCAGTCCACCCCCGGCCAATCCGAGTAAAAGACCAAAAATATCTTTTCTTAATAAGTATCCACCAAAGAATAAAGCTGAAAAAGAGGCTGTTAGAATAGGATTGAGCGTTGTGACCAAAACACCGCCTGCGCCGGCCAGCCCAACCTGTGTTCCTTTAAAATAGAAATAGTTGTAAGATGTCATGAAAAAGGAATTCAGCATAATAAATTGAAGACTTTTCCATGGGATTTTAAATGAATGACCTTTCAACCAAACAATTGGAGCAAAAGAGAGTGTCGCGAAAAAGAACCGCCAAAACATCATGAGCGGAGCATCCCCGTAAGACCCGACTATTTTAGCGTTTGTCCATGAGAGTCCCCAAGTGATCATTGCCAGGATCATGAGGATGGTTAATCGTAATTCTTTGGATTTTAATTTATTTGTCATCTAGTTTTACCGGCCAAATTAGTATGAATTGACATATTCACTTATAGCCAGTAGGAGATTAATTGAAAAAATAATCAAATAATCTCTGTTTCCCACCCATTGTAATCGCCACCCAAATCTTCAGCGATTGAATTCAGCTATTTTCTCAAATCTGAAAATTCTAAATATTCCGGAACCATGGATTTGTAAGCCAGGCAAAGCCAGTTATCTCTTGGACCACCTGTTGGCAAAATATCTACATCGAATCCTCCTTTGCCCAGAACACCTTTTGCTAATTTTGTTCTTTTTTCAGTTGGGAAATAAAACCAAAACGACATTGGGCGTGCTTTTTCTGGTTGAGAATCATACAGGCTCTACAGCTCCGATGTTTTTTTATCGGGATCGTTTTTCGTAATCA
>DQOT01000054.1 GCA_015658495.1 Fidelibacterota bacterium
AAAGCAGGCATGAGTTTGGATGAGTTCAATACCTTCATTGAATCAACCCGGCAAAAGTTATTTAATGTCCGGGAAAAACGGATCCATCCCTTGAAAGATGATAAAATTCTCACCGACTGGAACGGGCTCATGATTGCTGCCTTATCGCAAGGTGGGCAAATCCTGGATGATGATTCCTATATCGATGCTGCAATAAACGCAGCCGGCTTTGTTATGAAATCATTGAGAAAGAAAAATGGGAGGCTCATGAAACGATCCAGGCTGGGGAAAGCCGGATTACAGCCCCATCTTGATGATTATTCCTTCATGGTCTTTGGACTTCTTAATTTGTATGAAGCCACCTTTGATCCAAGCTATTTGGAATCGGCACTTGGACTCACGGAAATCATGATAGCAGACTTTGGCGATAAGAATGGCGGTTTTTTCATTGGGAGCAAAAATGCAGAAAAACTCATGATTCGGGCCAAGGACAGTTACGATGGCGCTATCCCATCGGGTAATTCTGTGGCTGCCATGAATTTATTTCGATTGGGGAAGATCACTGGAAATACAAAATGGACAGATCTCGGCTATAAAACATTGAAAGCATTCACGACCAAGGCGAAACAATCTCCAACCGGATTTGCCCATATGCTCACTGCATTCATGTTTGATTTGAAAGATCCAAAAGAAGTGGTATTGGTGGGGGATTCCAATGATCCTGAAACACAAAAAATGATTCGCGCGCTTCGTGAGAATTATGTACCGAATAAAGTGGTTTTATTCAAGGATGCATCGAATCCGGATGCATTGGCAGAGGTGGCTCCTTGGACAAAAGATCATGTCATGGTGAATGGGTTACCGACTTTTTATATCTGCGAAAATTTCGCCTGTAAACAACCTACCACAAAACTTGATTTGGCGATGAAATACCTGAATGAGTAAATCATTCTCCGAACAGTTGGGCTCCACCCTGGCCCATATCCAAGATCTCTTTGATACCGTTTTCCAAGGATTGTTGAAATCCGGTGGCGGAAAGAAGAAAAATAAAGTTATTTCAAATATTCAGGATGCAGGCGATGCGTATTACAAAACGTACACCGATATTAAAAAAGGAAAAGATAAAAAATGAAAAAATTGGCACTTCATTGGCAGATTATCATCGGACTTGTTTTAGGTTTGCTTTACGGAATTGTGGCCGCAAACAATGGCTGGGGCTCTTTTACATCCGACTGGATCGCTCCTTTCGGTACCATCTTTATGAGTTTACTGAAATTGATTGCCGTTCCACTGGTTTTGTCTTCGTTGATTACTGGGGTGGCTTCTTTGTCCGATTTGAAAAAATTGAGCCGCATCGGTGGAAAAACAATTGCCATTTATGTTGGAACAACTGCTGTTGCCGTCACCATTGGATTGATCTCTGTGAATATGCTCCAGCCGGGAGACAAAGTTCCGGACCAAATGAAAGAAAACCTCCAAAAAACGTATCAAGAAGATGCATCCGTCCGTGCCGGTTCGGCACAAAAAGTGAAAGATCGCGGTCCACTGCAACCCATCGTCGATATAGTTCCCAGTAACTTTTTCTCGTCTGCGTCTTCCAATCGAAATATGCTCCAGGTTGTCTTTGTGGCTATTTTTGTTGGAATTGGCTTGATCCAAATTCCGAAAGATAAAGGGAAACCTGTTTTGGACTTTTTCGAAGGCCTGAATGATGTGGTTATTAAATTGGTCGATTTCATTATGCTCATGGCACCCGTGGGTGTTTTTGCCTTGATCGCCCAAACCATCAACAAAGTTGCCGGGAACGACCTTTCCCAAGTTTTGGAATTACTCGGCGCCTTGGGTTATTATATGATTGCAGTCATTTTTGGACTTATCATTCACGCAGGTTTTACCTATACCGGACTTTTGAAATTATTGACAAAAATGCCATTGAAAACATTTTATAAAGGTATCGCTCCTGCACAGTTACTAGCATTCTCTACCAGTTCAAGTGGTGCCACTTTGCCTGTTACCATGGAATGTTGTGAAGATGAATTAGGTGTATCAGAAGAAGTCTCTTCGTTCGTTCTTCCCCTGGGTGCTACCATTAATATGGATGGGACAGCACTTTACCAGGCAGTGGCAGCAGTCTTTATTGCCCAAACACTTGGGATGGAACTTGGAATTGGTGCACAACTCACTATTATTCTCACTGCTGTGTTGGCTTCTATTGGAACAGCGGCAGTTCCCGGTGCCGGGATCATCATGCTCGTGATCATTTTAGAAGCTGTGGGCGTCCCCAGTGAAGGTATTGCTCTCATCCTGGGTGTGGATAGAATTCTGGATATGATGCGCACCACCATCAATGTAACCGGCGATGCTACCGTGGCGGTGATTATAGCCAGTACAGAAGATCAATTGAATATACCCAATAATTCTTAGGTTTTAGACCACCTCTGTAATCCTCTTCTCATTGAGAAGGGAACATGGGGAGGTCATAAATAATAAATTAAATCAGTTTTATTTCGATCGAAAAAGACATAAAATATTAACAGATTTTTGAAAGTTTAACGGGTAGGTCCTGTATTTTTTGGATCGATACTCATTATTGGGTGCTGTACTTCGGTGTCAAAAAACAGGCCTTTCCGCCATTTGGCTGATCAAGGAAGTTTGCTGACTCCGAGAGGCTCCCTCCGTTCATTAAACAAAGAATGGTCCCAAAAAAAAACAATCTGCCCGTTTTTTTTAATCCACTGCCGATAAAATCTGGTTAATCCGTGACCGGCTCCCCCGAATTCTCAATTTTACCCCATTTTCCTCATATTCTCGTTTCAGCACCTCCACGCCTTCCTGCGCCTGGGCAATGGTTCGTCCCCGATCGTAAGAGAACTCAAGATCGATAGTCTGAAAATTCTCCTCCATTTTCCCAAGGATGCGGGAACGTAATTCGGATAATCTTAAATGTCGTTGAGCAGAGATGGTGACTGAATCGGGAAATTCCCGCTGACGGCTTTCCACCATATTCCCGTCACATATAAGATCCACTTTATTGAGCACAAGAATTTGTGGGATCTCATGGGCTCCCATTTCTTTCAGGACTTCATCAATGGTTTGAATATGATCTTCAATCTGCGAAGATGAAATATCCAACATCACCAGGATCAGATCCGCTTCTAAAACTTCCTTTAAAGTGCTTTTGAAAGATGCTACCAAATTATGGGGCAATTTTCGAATGAATCCCACTGTATCACTTAATAAGATTGGATGGGATTCATCTAATTTCAATTTGCGAACCGTGGTGTCCAAAGTGGCAAATAACTGGTCCTGGATATACACATCCGAGCCTGTTAAGGCTTTAAATAAAGTGGATTTTCCCGCATTCGTATAACCCACCAGCGAAACCCTAAATTCGGATCGCCTTCGATAACTTTGTATATCTCGTTCTTTTTCGATCCGCCTCAATTCTTTTTTCAATTTCGTGATCCGGGTTCGGATTAAACGCCGGTCGATCTCGATCTGGGTTTCTCCCATTCCAGCCCGGGTTCCAATGCCACCCATTTGTCGTTCCAGGTGTGTCCATTGTCGGGTCAATCTCGGGAGTAAATATTCCAGGTAAGCCAGATCCACTTGTGTTTGTGCTTCCTTGGTTTTTGCATGTTTCTGAAAAATATCCAGGATGAGACCACTGCGATCCAATACCTTCACATTTTCAGATATTTTGTGGTAATTCTTGATTTGGCCGGGACTCAATTCATCATCAAATAAAATGAGTTTAACACCCAATTCTTGGGCCTGTTTCAGGAGTTCATCTGCTTTCCCTTTTCCAATGAAGGTTGCAGCATCGATCTTGGAAACACGTTGTGTAATTCGACCCACAATCTCTGCGCCAGCCGTGTCTGCTAACAGTTCCAATTCATCCAAATGTTCATGGATGATTGCTTCCGTCATACCCTGTTGAATGACCCCCACCAATAGGGCTTTTTCCTTTTCGACATTATCTCGTTCGATCATGAATCTTAAGTTTTCATTTTAAGCGGTTCTGGTCGACCAATAATGGTTTCTGCCAACAACAGGGCTATGGCCAATGCTAAAAATATTTTCCAAAGGGCTTTTCCTTGTCGCGTTTCCGAAAATGCCTGGGCAAATTCGTCCTGAAGGGTGAGCCACCGGGTTTGGTCGTTGGACAGGATCAATTCAATATCATCCTGCGAGAAACGGGATTGAATATATTCCTGATCATGAAGCCGTGTAGGAAATGATGTAAACAATTCACCATTGGAATATACAGTATACACACCCAATTCATCCGTGGATGTAATATTGATTCCTTCCCGGTCATATTCAGGAACGATCATTTCTATTTTTCCCGACGGCG
This sequence comes from Fidelibacterota bacterium, assembly GCA_015658495.1. Classification (GTDB taxonomy): domain Bacteria; phylum Fidelibacterota; class Marinisomatia; order Marinisomatales; family UBA1611. The sequence goes on from DQOT01000054.1 coordinate 4,337, forward strand.
ATACAATTTCCCATTTATTGCGGAGATACTTTTCTTCAACAGAGATCCATTTATGCTCATTGATCTGTACCGAAGATGTATTGATCTCATCCGTTCCCGTCAGCACCAATAAGCGATAAATAAGTGGCACCAACATCCCGCGAATGACCAGGTCGTTCCAGCGAAGATCTAATAAAGTAGAGAAATAAAAAACAGTACCACTTCCTTTCGAAAATTCCATCAACAGTGGGTCACCGTTATTCAGTATCCAATGCGCTTTCTGTTTTACGTCCAGTTTGGTTTGGATATAATTAAAAACTTCCGGTAACTCATTGGCAATGTTTCTCACCTGGAGATCCTGAAGAAGATCGGAATGATCACCGGCGATTTGGGTGGAGAAAAATCCTTGTCCGGCAGTTATTCTTTTTTCAGGGAATGGAAATCCGATTTTCTTGAAAAAATCCGGGTGAAATTCGGAACCATCTGCCTCACCATGGAACCAGATCACACCGCCGCCGGATTGAAGGAATTTTTCCAGATCCTTGGCACCGTCTTCCGTTATTTTTTTAGGATTATGAATAATTGCTACATCCACACCATCCAGGAATAAGCGGTTCAGATGCGGCTGAACCCTGGATTCAATGGACAAAAATTGGTTTTGGGGATCAATGGCTCGCAGGACCATTTCCAACATGGCTACATCTTCATTATTGGCACCGATGATACCACAGCGGATTTGTTCCATGATGGGCATGGAAAGAAACCAGGTATTATCCAATTCATAATCATCCTTTGGCAGGGAAAACTTGCACTGAACAATGCCCATGTTCGCAGGATAAGCCTGAAACAGGAATTCTTTTTCCTTTCCCGGATCAAATTCGGAAACCACCTGTCCCACACGGTGATCGTTAAACAAAAGTTCCAGTGGAACATTAGGCTTGGGAAGTTCACCCGAATTTTCGATCCGTGTATTCAATTTCACCAATTGACTCATGGTTTTGATCCGATTCAAGGAGGATACAGACCGGATCGAAAGATTGTCATACACCATCCCTGGTTGGA
>DQOT01000288.1 GCA_015658495.1 Fidelibacterota bacterium
CATTGTAACTTATAAATGCACCGATGTATATGATCCAAACGATCAATTTGGCATTATCTGGAATGATGAAACACTTGGGTTGGATTGGGAGGATGATTCCCCGCTTCTATCTGAAAAGGATCTCATGCTTCCAACTTTAAATGACCAACAATTTTTACCGATATATTAAATGAAAAAATGTCTCGTCACCGGTGGCTGTGGATTTATAGGCTCCAACTATATTCGGTATGTCCTTGAAAAAGAAGACCATCTACATATCGTTAATTTGGATAAATTGACCTATGCTGGAAACCGCCATAATCTAGACGGAATTCCGGAAACTTTTTACACATTCGTCGAAGGCGATATCTGTGATCCGGAGTTGGTAAAAACTCTTTTTAATGAACATCAATTTGATACGATCGTGCATTTTGCAGCAGAGAGCCATGTGGATCGTTCCATTGAGGGTCCTGCAGAATTCATACAAACTAATGTATTTGGGACCCTCAACCTATTGGAGCAATCACGGTTACATTTTCAACATTTAAATAATGATAATTTCCGGTTTCTCCATATTTCCACGGATGAAGTATATGGTTCGTTGGGAGACCATGGAAAATTCCTGGAAACCACACCCTATGATCCAAGTTCACCCTATTCAGCGTCCAAGGCTGGATCAGATCATTTGGTTCGTTCCTGGAATCGTACCTTTGGATTACCGACTTTGATCACCAACTGCTCAAATAATTACGGTTCTTACCAATTCCCGGAAAAACTGATTCCACTCATGATCATTAATTGTCTTCACGGGAAACCACTCCCGGTTTATGGGCAAGGAGAAAATGTAAGAGATTGGCTTTATGTGAGAGATCATTGCGAGGCGATTCACACGGTTTTAACAAGCGGAACTGTGGGCGAGACCTACAACATCGGTGGCAATAATGAAATTAGGAATATTGATGTGGTCACGACTATTTGTGATCTTTTGAATGAGATTTCTCCCAGTGAAAATGGATCGAGTTATTCTGATTTGATCACCTACGTCAAAGATAGGCCGGGACATGATTTCCGGTATGCCATTGATGCAGGAAAAATCCAAAATAATTTAGGTTGGTCCCCGAAGGAATCGTTTGAGACAGGTATCCGAAAAACAATTCATTGGTATTTGGATAATCAAGATTGGTGGCGGGCGATCCAGGATAATACTTAAAGACAGGAAAGATTAGGAGTCATTTAAAAATGAAGGGCATTATTTTAGCCGGCGGAAGCGGTACCAGACTTTATCCGGCGACGAGAGTTGTTTCCAAACAACTTTTACCGATCTATGATAAACCCATGATCTATTATCCTTTATCCACATTGATGCTGTCGGGGATCCGTGATATTTTGATCATCTCAACACCGGAAGATACACCGCGGTTCGAACAATTATTCGGCAATGGGAATCATCTAGGTCTCAATCTTTCATATACGGTCCAGCCCTCACCGGATGGACTGGCACAAGCATTTATCCTTGGGGAAGATTTTATAGGAAGCGATCCAGTATCCCTCATTCTCGGTGATAATATTTTCTTCGGACATGGATTGGTGGACATGTTGAATGAAAGTGTTCAAATGGTCCAAAAAAATGATGATGCTGTGATTTTTGGGTATGGTGTGAAGAACCCCCAACGCTATGGCGTTGTTGGGTTCAATGAATCTGGGAACGTCACCAGTATTGAAGAGAAACCGGA
>DQOT01000277.1 GCA_015658495.1 Fidelibacterota bacterium
AATTTCAGATGGAGATACACGTTTCAAATGCGCACCTCCGATTTGGGATGCCGATAACCGGGAAAAACTGTGGTTGGGATTGGAAAAAGGGACAATCGATTTTATTACCTCGGATCACTCACCATGCACTCCGGAATTGAAAAAGCTGGACACGGGGGATTTTCAAATGGCCTGGGGAGGCATTTCATCGATTCAGTTTACCCTTCCTGTAATTTGGACGGAATGCAGACAACGTGGGTTTTCCTTAGTTCAACTCGCAGACTGGTTGAGCAAAAGACCTGCAAAATTTATTGGCAAAGACCAACAAAAAGGCCAGATTGCCCCCGGCTATGATGCGGACCTGGTCTGCTGGAATCCAGACGCAAAGTTTTTGGTAGAACAAACAGCCATTCTTCACAAACATAAACTGACACCCTACGAAGGCGAGAACCTGTTCGGCACCGTAAATAAGACCTTTCTTCGGGGGAAAAAAGTTTATGAGAATGGAAAATTTATTAAGGCTCCTTTTGGTAAAACTTTAATGAGGAAAAATGGAAATTAAAAAAAACCAGGACCTAATTGACCTTGCGGCGGAAGAAAATGGCGGTCGCACTTTATTGGCCAGTGATGATTTTTTCGCTCCGAAAGAAAACCTGCTTAAACCAGGTCCGGCTGTATTCCTTCCTAATAAATACACAGATCACGGTAAATGGATGGACGGATGGGAATCTCGGAGAAAAAGAACTGCAGGGCATGATTGGTGCATCTTGCGACTTGGGAAACCAGGCGTGATAAAGGAATTGGATATTGACACCAATCATTTCGTGGGGAATTTTCCATCTCATGCTTCTGTTGACGCAAGTTGGGTGTCTCCTTTTACGGCTTTGGGCGAAATAATGGATGAGGTTAAATGGATGGAAATTCTTTCCCGGGTTGAACTCCAGGGAGATTCGCAGAACCTATTCACCATTCATGGTGAGACCGCATTTACCCATCTTCGACTTAATATTTATCCCGATGGAGGTATAGCCCGATTCAGGGTTTACGGGTTTTCTGAAGACAAAGCAAATAATAATTCTTTCATTGATGCAGCCGCTTCCGAAAATGGCGGCGAAACACTTGCTTGTAGTGACATGCATTTCAGCAATATGAATAACTTGATCAAGCCTGGCTTTGGAATAGATATGAGCGATGGCTGGGAAACGAAACGTCGACGGGGTCCCGGATACGATTGGGTGATCCTCAAACTTGGACTCCCCTGGATCGTCGAGCGGATTGTGGTGGATACAACCCATTTCAAAGGAAATTTTCCCGACTCTTGTTCTCTTGAAGGATGCTTTGAACCCGATACAGATTGGGAGGCTTTTCTCACAAACACGATTGAATGGAAAGAAGTACTGACAAATTCAAAACTTTCCGGTAATCAGGAAAATAATTTTATCATAGACCAGACTTCACCACTTACCCATATTCGATTTAATATCTTTCCCGATGGCGGCGTGAGCCGATTAAGAATAATTGGTCGCCCAGTCTTATGACGGTTGAATCCTTAAATTCATTAACCAAATCTGAAGCATTTGTACAATTTGAAATGTGCTGTGGTGCATCAAATTGGGTTGAAAAAATGAGTGCTAACCGCCCTTTCCAGAATGATGATGAACTCTTTAAAAAGGCTGAATCTATTTGGTTTTCACTTTCATCAGAAGATTGGTTGGAAGCATTCACCCACCATCCAAAAATTGGAGATATTGATTCATTGCGGAAAAAATCCCAGAATACAAAATCATGGTCTGAAAAGGAACAATCGAGCATCCAGGGCGCGGATGAGGTCATCCTGGAAAATTTGGCTGAATCAAATCGATTGTACAAAGATAGATTTGGGTTTATCTTTATCATCTGTGCTACAGGAAAATCAGCCGAAGAAATGTTTGCACTTTTAAAGGAAAGACTGAAGAACGATCCAGAAGCTGAACTATTAACCGCTGCTAAAGAACAAAACAAAATCACACAGCTCCGTTTAGGAAATCTTCTTTCACTTTGACATTCTCGCTTACTCCCGATATTATTGACGAAATTAATGGTCGACTCCAGGCTGCCAATACCATTTTCAACACAGCTCACCCCGGGGAATCCCCGGACAGGCAACCGGTCCACACCGTTTATGGCGGGGCGCACATTTTCAAGGCAGGATCCGCACAAAAAATGGGGAAATCTGCCCTTAATCACCTGAAAACCTATGCACCAAACTTTGTTGATTTCGCAAAAGTTCTCGAATTAAAAGGGCATGAAAGTCTCCCGGAATCAGACGAACAGATTATGGACCTTTTAGATCAAATAAACAGAGATCCGAAAGCTGTCCAAAAAATGAATGAAGCAGCATTTTTTGCCTATACCGTTTATCAACGCGTGCTGGAAAAATTAGAACGTGAACCTGTAGAGGATTTCCGAATCGATTTTGAAGATGGGTACGGAAACCGGCCGGACAAAGAAGAAGATATGCATGCTGTTTCAGCCGCTGATGAAGTGGCAAAAGGTATGATAGAAAATTCACTTCCGCCCTTTATCGGCATCCGAATTAAACCCCTGACAGAAGAACAGAAAAACCGTGCGATCCGAACCCTGGACCTGTTCATCACGTCCCTTTTGAAAAAGACAACGGGTAAGTTTCCGGATAATTTTGTTGTAACCCTGCCGAAAGTAACCATTCCCGAACAGGTTTCCGCTTTGGTTCACCTGTTTGATGCCTTGGAAGCAAAGACTGGCATCCCCGCCGGCTCGCTCAAACTGGAACTGATGATCGAGACACCCCAATCCATCCTGGACAGCAATGGAAATTCAGCCCTGCCTACACTGGTCAAGGCGGCAGACGGCAGATGCATGGGTGCACACTTCGGGGTTTACGACTATACCGCATCCACAAACATCACTGCTGAATACCAACGCATGACCCACCCGGTTTGCGATTTTGCCCGGCACATGATGCAGGTCGCCCTGGGGGGAACTGGTATTCGGCTATCCGATGGCGCGACCAATATCATGCCCGTGGGACCCCACCGGCCAGCGGATGAAAAACCATTAACAGAAAATCAGATGGAAGAAAACCGGCATGCTGTGTATCACGCCTGGAGATTAAACTTCACCGACATTCAACATTCCCTTAAACAGGGGTATTACCAGGGGTGGGATTTGCACCCGACTCAGTTTCCCCTGCGCTATGCTGCGGTTTATTCTTTTTTCCTGGAAAGCCTGGAGTCCACATCCCGAAGGTTGAAATCGTTCATGGAAAAAGCAGCCCAGGTAACATTGGTCGGGGGTATCTTTGACGATGCCGCCACTGGTCAGGGACTACTGAATTATTTTCTCCGGGGTATCAGTTGCGGAGCCATTACGGAAAAGGAAGCTGAGGCAGCGGGACTCACCCTGAAAGAAATTCGGACACGGTCATTCAAAAAGATTTTGCAAGGAAGACAATCATGAAAAGTCAAATTACAACCCATGTCCTGGATACGGCCCAAGGACAACCGGCAATAAACATCCAAGTCGTTTTGGAAATCCAGCGCAAAGAGGAATCGTGGGAAACTCTAGGCGAAGGCTGCACCGATGCCGACGGTCGAATTAACAATCTCCTAACCAATAATGATCCCATATCACCGGGGACCTACCGATTGACTTTCGATGTTTCCTCTTATTTTCAATCCCAGGACGTGGACAGTTTCTATTCGTCCATCCCAATTGTATTTACCATTAGCGATACTGATCGACATACCCATGTTCCTTTATTGCTAAGTCCATTCGGCTATTCCACCTACCGAGGGAGTTGATCAAAATGGAATGGTACAAAATACACGAGATTCTTAATCTGCTTTTTCGCTGGTTTCACATTATTGCCGGAATCAGTTGGATCGGTCAAACATATTTATTTAACTGGATGGAAAGAACACTCCCCTTGGAAATTGATTCAGATGCTGGAGATAATGTATCCGGCCAACTCTGGATGGTCCATGGCGGCGGTTTTTACAAAGTGGAAAAACAAACAAAACCCAGGATCATGCCCCGGACGCTCCATTGGTTCAAATGGGAGTCTGCCCTCACTTGGATCAGCGGTATGTTTCTCCTCATTATCGTCTATTATATGGGCGGACTTATGCTTGAGTCGGGCTCAGAAATGTCTGAATTAACTGCAAGTTTAATTGGCATGGGTGTTTTGATCTTCGGGTATGGGGCTTATCACCTTTTGTGGAACTCTCCACTAGGAACCAATGAAATTGTGGCATCCATTATTTCTTTTATTTTGATCATTGCTCTTTTTGTCGGTTTGGACCTTTTATTCAGTTCAAGAGCTGCAATGATGCATATTGGAGCTGCCTTTGGTACGATTATGACAGCCAATGTCTGGATGACTATTTTGCCGGCCCAACGAAAAATGATTGCATCCGTTGAAAATAATGAACCACCGAACATGTCCCTGGCTACTAAAGCAAAACGTTGTTCCAAACACAATACCTATATGTCCGTGCCGCTGATCCTGATCATGATCAGCAGCCACTTCCCGGTTACAACGTACGGAAATACGCACAATTGGATTATCCTGGGAGGGTTTATTCTTTTCGGCTGGCTGGCTGCCAAGTGGATGAGAGGCTGATAATTCTCCTACTGCCCTATTATGAATATTATAGGTGTTAAATTTATTTAACGATCAGGACGGGACAACGACAATTTTCCATCACATCCAACGGTTTACTGCCCTTGAAGAATTTTTTAATGGGTGATCGGGTGGATGCACCCATGATGATGATATGATTATCTCCTGCTGTATCTACAATCGTTTTTGCCGGATCTCCCACTTTAAAAACATTTTTCGCTTCGATCCCACTTCGGTGTATGAACTTTGCTGCACGGTCCGCCGCTCCTTTATATCCTTCTCCAAAATGATCCTGTTTACTTACAGTTAAAAGATTCACGCCTATACCAAATGCCTGTGCCACTCGAACACCATATTTGATGGCTTTCCGTGTTCCAGGTGAATCATCAACTGCTATTAAAATTTGATATTCCTGACTAGGGTCATAATTTTTCACGACAAAAATTGAACTGTCAATATATTGAATCATGTCATGTACCATTCGTCGTTTCCCACTGCCACCAATTATCATTACATCATAGAATTCTGTCTGGACCTCATCCCGTAGTTCTGCAATAATGTCTCCGTTTCTTAAGATCAGGTTCACATCATCGCATACAGTTCCTTTTAAATAAACTTCAGCACGCCTGCCGTCTTTTTCCACCAGGGTAGTTTTTGGGAATCCTGCTTCGATTTGCTGTGGTTCAATGAAATTATTTTCAGCGAGGTATTTAAACGCCCATTCTAATACATCTACACCCGGACGATCGAAATCCCACGATTCCATCCGTTCCTGTGTAAGCCCCACAACCTTGGTGGAAAACTCGCTGACTTTTTCTCCCACATCCACAATAGTTGTAGAGGCGTTGAATGCCTTGGCAACCTTGATCCCAACCTGGAGCGTAGGCCCGGAATATTCTTTACTGCCAACTGCGATTAGAATTTTCATAGCAATAAGTTTAATTCCATTTTAATTGATAAACAGCCAATATGTATTGGCATAAATAACGAGCAAAATCATGGACATGAGTCCCACTTTCCAGCCCACTTTTAAGAAATCTTTAGCTTTAATCATGCCACTTGAATACACGATGGTGCACGCTGGAGCCGCCACTGCGGTGAAATAACCGAATGCCGATGCGATGGCGGTTACGAGTCCCGTATGTAAGGCATCGCTGCCCATGTTCAATGTAACAGGTCCGAGAACAGCTACGGTTGCAGAACTGGATAAAACATTGGCTAATGTGGTTGTCATGAGCACCACAATTGCATCGGACATAAATGGGAATGTTTCCATCATATTTCCAAATAAATTTAGCACTTGGTTCGCCAACCAAATCGCCGCTCCCGTTGCTTTGATATTAAAACCCAGTGAGATCGTGGCTCCAAATAAAATGATCACACCCCAATGTGTATTCCGATTGAGATCTTCCCAACGGACGAATCCTGCCACCATGTAAGACAATACCCCAGTAAGCGCAATGGTGCCAAGCCCAATGGATTCACTGAAGAAAACCCATCCAAGAAATACGAAAAGAATAATGACCGCTGCCACGGTATTTCTTCCTGTCATTTTTCTGGATTTGGCCACCTGGATCACCAATTTCCGCACACTACTATCCAAATGAACATATTCCGGGACAAAACTTTTTTGTAGGATCCAGGCTACAATCGGAATCTGGATAAGAACCAACGGATAAACTTTCATCATCCAATCGAGATAGGAAATTGAGAGGTCAGCGTCTCGGAAATAGGTGATCATAATCACGTTCCGCCCACCACCGGAAGGTGTACCTATGGACCCAATTAGACATCCATATGCAATTGAGAATAAAAGGACTGCGGATAGGTTGGAAACTTTGCTTACGTCATCTGAAGTAAATCGGATCAAGGTCATGGCGATGGGAAGCATGAGTGCCGCCACTGTGTGTTCGCCAATAAAGGATGATAGAATTGCTGAAATTGCAGTAAACCCAAAAACAATATTTGCTGTTTTATTCCCCGTTAGTTTGATAATACCCAATGCTATTCGTGTATCCCATCCCTGTTTTATAATAGCCACAGCCAACATGAGAGATCCCATGATAAAAAATACAGCATCATTCATAAATGATGATGCAATCTCATTTGCAGTGCCAATACCAAAATAAACTTCTGCAACGAGTATATACATGGCAATGGCGGGGAGCGGAATAGGTTCAGTGATAATCATCATGAGGGCTGTGATTACAATGATAATGGTACGGTATCCTTCCAGGGGAAGTCCAACCGGTGTGGGAAGAAATAAAAGGATCAACCCAGCCATCATGGTGACAAGAAACCATTTTTTCTGGGTAACCCAGAAAAGAAAATTTGTCAGTGACCGGTGTGAAAATCCAAGCATGAAGAATTGGAATTTAAGATTTAATAATTATTCGTGAGAACATTCGCTGGGAATTTTTCTTCCATCTTCCAGGATAGCCCATTTCCAAATGGGAACCCGTTTCTTGAGCTCGGAGATAAACCAAGTCATGGCTTTTAGCCCTTCTTTCCTGTGTTGGGACCACATTACCACATGAAGGCTGGTTTCTCCCACGTTAATTTTCCCGATACGGTGTTTACATAATAGATCATTAATTGGAAATTGTTTTACCGTTTCTTCTGCCAAATGTGCCAGTTCTGTCTCGGCCATGCCTTCGTATTGCTCATATTCAAGGGCCGCAATCTTCCGTCCGTTTTCCGTATCGCGGACCCGGCCGTTGAAGACCAGCTCAGCACCGTCGTTATCACGGTTGTCCTCGCTGGGGAACGGTTTGATCTTTCCCTGAACAATCTCAGTCCGAATCACTCTACGTTCCCCCAGATTTTATTCTGCAGTCTACGTTCAATACAGGTTTAGGCTCGGATCGACCTCGATTGTCCACTTCTTGATTCCTCCCGTCATGTTCTTCACATCAGGGAATCCCTGTTTGATGAGGTATTCAGCCATTGCGATGGCCCTCGGACCCTCTTTGCAGTGAACAACGATTTCCCTGGAAGGATCGAGTTCGTCCAGCCGAGACGGAATGGCGTTCATGGGAATAAAGAGGGCCTCTTTAATGTGGGCAATATCCCATTCCCACTTCTCTCTCACATCGAGAATCAGATGGTTCTCTCCACTGTCGAGTTTTTGTTTCACCTTCTGAACCGATAGCTCAGGAACAGTGACCATCTCCTCCAATCCTGATACTCCACAGAATCCTTCGTAATCGATGGGTTCGGTGATTGTGGGATTCTCTCCACATACCACGCAATCGGGATTCTTCTGTAGCTTCACTTCACGGAAGGTCATGGCGAGAGCATCGAAAAGGAGCAGGCGTCCGATGAGAGTCTGCCCGGCCCCAGTGATCCATTTGATGGTTTCTGTTGCTTGCAGACTTCCAACCACGCTGGGGAGGACTCCCAACACTCCCCCTTCCGCGCACGAGGGAACCAGCCCTGGTGGTGGTGGCTCTTCGTAAAGACAACGGTAGCAGGGCCCCTCTTTCGCTTCAAAAAGGGAAACCTGTCCATCGAACCGAAAGATGGAACCGTAGACGTTTGGCTTACCTTGAAACACGCAGACATCATTTACCAAATAACGGGTGGGGAAATTGTCCGTGCCGTCGAGGATGATGTCATAGTTTCTGAAAAGTGACACTGCATTTGCCGAGGAAAGGGATTCCGCATAGGTAGTGATTTCTACATTGGGATTCAACGCCTGGAGTCGCTGTTTGGCAATGGTCAATTTGGGCTTGCCGATCTCAGCCGATGTATAAAGAATTTGCCTCTGAAGGTTTGAAAGTTCCACCACATCGTAGTCCACAAGACCGATGTGTCCCACGCCGACGGCAGCCAAATAGATGGACGCGGGACTGCCGAGACCTCCCGCCCCGATGATGAGGACTGATGCTTCTTTCAATTTTCGCTGTCCCCCCAGTCCGATCTCTGGGAGAGAAAAATGGCGGCTGTATCGGAGGTACTCATCTCGGTCAAAGGTCGTCGCTACTTCCGCCTTGCCGGAAAGTGTCTCCCCTCCGCCCGCAATCGAGGGAATGATCATCACCTCATCTCCATCTTTGATTTTTGTCGCCATGGCATCTAAGTAGCGGATGTCCTCTCCCCGAACGTATAGATTAACGAAGTTTCGTAATTCTCCTTTCTCGTTGTATAGCTGCGGAGCGAGTTCACTAAACTGACCGATAAGGTTTTCGAGTGCTTCTTCCACTGTTTGTCCGTTAACCTCAACCACACTCTCGCCTTCTGTAAACCGCCGCAGTGGTGAAGGAATTTTTATTGAAACAGCCATCATTTCTCCTTATAGTTTCGTGTGAATTGCAGCTCGTCGAATTGCTGGTGATCATCCGCGAGCATCCACCACCGCCAAGTTTCCAAATACCCCTCACAAACTGACAGGATCAGATAGACAAATCCCGGCAACGCGTGCTCAAGGTCAAATTGAGATGGGCTGGCCGGGTGGTCGGGATGGGAGTGATAGCCGCCCATAAGTTGGTAGTCCCACTTCTCCGCTTGGTCTTCGGCTTTAAGAAACTGGTCCGGAGTCATTAAATATCTGTGCGTGCGGCCCCCCGCTCTCTCATTGCTCACAGATTGTGCTCTGAAGATCTGAAATTCTGTTGGGCTCTCTGTACCAAACAAGAAACCGCAACACTCTTCAGGGTAAGTCTGGAGAGCGTGTCCCTCAATTCTTGCCATGGCAGAACCAATTGTTACCACATGTTTCGTCATTCTTCTGAACGCTGCGGATGTTCGTGCTCTCTCCCCAGGGAACAATTTACACATATTTCAGGGCAGAAAAGGCCAATTTGCGCCAAGACTCGATAAAGGGTGCAGCCGGCACAGAAATCAAATAGCAAGATAACGGTAGACCAAAAGACCACCTGTAAAGCTACCATACGAGCCGTCCAGGCATTCACAACGGTCGGAAAATAGAATATCGCGGTTTGAGCCGTGCTCATTCTCAGCACCCGCCTGCTCTTATTAAGATATTCATTGCTACCTGAACCTCACCATCTTCAATCTTTCCACAATCCCGTACCGCCATACCGTTCGCCAGTATCATTGAGCAGTGTAACGACTCGAGCGTCAGGGTAGCGCTCCAAGACCCGCTCCACGCCCACTAGATAGGCGCCCGAAGATTGCCCGACGAAGTGCCCCGCCTTAGCCAGCCGATGGCAATAGTGGCGGGCCTCATCGGCCGTCACATCGACATTTTCATCGATGACCGTCTCATCGAGAATTTCCGGCACAACATCTTGTGGTTCGCCCAGAGGTTTGAGGCCTTCGATTCCTGGGAATCTTTCAGGCCGAACAGACACCACCGTCACTTCGGGAGTCTCCTCCTTCAACCGCCTTCCGATGCCGGAGATGGAGCCGCCCGTTCCGATACCGCAGATAAAATGGGTCAAGTCTGGTGCCTGCTCCAAAATCTCCTGAGCAGTGGTCTCATAGTGGGCCAACCAGTTGTCATCATTGGAGTACTGATCGGCAAAGAAGTATGCATCGGGATTCTTCTCATAGCGACGATGGACCTCGCGTAGGGCTTCATCGTACCCTTCCAGGGGGTCCGTCAGAATAACGTTTGCACCATGAGCCCTGATCCTCATCAGTCGACCTTCGCTGGCATTGCCGGGAATCACGAGCTCCACCGCATGACCCAGCGCCCCACCTAACATGGCGTAAGCGATCCCCGCATTCCCCGAGGACGAATCGAGGATCACTTTATCCTCAGCCAATTCCCTCCGCTCCCGGGCTTTCAGGAGAATTTTTGCCACGGGACGGTCCTTGAGGGAACCTCCCGGATTCAGGTACTCCGCCTTAGCGCAGACCATCGCCTTTGGAAACTCCTCGCGGAAAAGATCAATCCGTACCATCGCCGTGTTTCCGATGAGATCGAAGATTTCAATACTTCGGTTTTGGCCCACATTTCTGGAACCCGTAACGGCAGGTCTTGTCGTTTCTTTAACAAGCACGCTCATGCTAATGTCACATCCATGACCTTTGGAGACCCAAGCTCTAAGCCTCCGCTAAACCCCAATTCAACACTCTTTCCAATTCCGGTGTATATCCAATTTTATTTCAAGCATCTGATATATCATATGACATAAGTCCTGAAGGATGGAGTACCACTATTAATGGATTGCCTAGATTGTGTTTCTGTAACTACCATAGTTATACATGCTTTCGTGTCAATCGATATTCAGTTGAATGTTTTCTCTTTCAAGAATTGTTTTGAATTCACCCGAGTTGTGCATCTCGATCGTGATATCCGCACCACCAATCAGTTCACCATTAATAAATAACTGAGGGATGGTTGGCCAGTTTGAATAATCAGCTAGCTTTACTCGAATTTCAGGATTTTCCAGTACATTTACATCCTTGAATTCCACACCATATTGTCTGAGTACCTGCACTACAGAATTGGAAAACCCACACATTGGCATATCTTGAGTGCCTTTCATATACAGTATTACAGGGTTATTTTTAATATCCTTAGTAATCTGTTCTTTTAATTCCATATTAACCTCTTTTTATTTATTCCATTCTCTGTTGAAATATTCTTTCATTTCTTCTTCAGTCATATCATTAGTTATATCTACCGGTTTTTCAATTGAATCTTCTGTTACTTTTAAGGCTCCAGGAAATTCTCTATCAATAAATGGATGACCTTTTGGTACTCCACCTGACCTATTAAATGTAATTACATCAGTTGTAAATTCGTGA
>DQOT01000198.1 GCA_015658495.1 Fidelibacterota bacterium
TAAAAAATATTATGATCTTCGTAAAAAGTTAAGTGCCAATGAATTAACCCGGAGTTTGATCGAAGAAGCCGGTGTATTGAAACTGTTCAAAGAATCCACTGATCCTGTTGACCGGGAAAGGTTTGAGAATGTAACCGAACTTTTGAACAGTATTGACGAATTCTGCCAAAAACGTCCCGACTCAACCTTAAGCGATTTCCTGGAAGAAATATCCTTATTGTCTGATATTGATCATTGGAATGATTCCGATAACCGCGTAACCCTCATGACAGTCCATTCATCCAAAGGATTGGAATTTCCGGTTGTTTTTGTTTCCGGGTTGGATGATGGACTTTTCCCCTTATACAATGCCATGGATACCAAAGAAGGATTAGAAGAAGAACGACGATTATTCTATGTGGCATTGACTCGAGCCCAGGAACGTGTTTTTCTCCTCTATGCGACGAACCGTCGCCGTATGGGTGGCGAAAATGTCCTGGGAATGCCCAGCCGGTTCATCAGTGAGATTCCAAATGATTATTTGGAGAGGATCGAATTCCAGTCTGCCTTAACTCGACGTGTTATGGGCGGTTCTCTTCAAAAGAGAACCAGGGTCGCCGTGACTCGAACAGTCACCACATTTGATGATTTCAAAGTGGGGGACATGGTTGACCATTCCATTTTTGGCCTAGGAAAGATCATGGTCTTGAGCGGAACAGGTGAAAATCAACGCGTGGGTGTGATCTTTAAAGATGGAACAAAAAAGAAACTCATCGTTAAGTACGCGAACCTGTCCAAGATCAGTTAACAAAAAAGACGCATCACGATAAAGTGTGGGAGTCAGGAATCTATCCATCCACTGATCCATTACTAAAAATACTGGATGAATAGATATCTGGATAAATGGATTAATGGGAATAAAAAACCACTCCATACGGAAGTGTCGCTTGCCTGACATTTGCAATTATTTATATTTGGCTTTGGTGGCAATCTATTCGTGAATCGAATGGATTCCTGATCTCCGCATCTCTTGGTCGGGAATGACAGCACTAGGGAAACTCCACCACCACCAATCACCAGTTACCACTCCACTCCTCACCAGATTGTCAGGAATAATTTTCCTGTTTAAAACCTCATCAAATCAGTGTAATTTATCAATGAGACTCAATCTCAATAAGGAATAATATGGTTGATCAATCAATGAAAGGTTTTAAGAAGATTCTCCAGAAAGAAGGGTTAAGGTTTACAAAGCAACGGCAGGGAGTATGGGACGAAATCCGTAGCAGCCACGAACATCGGGATGCTGAAGACATTTACATGTGTATCCGCAAAAATGGCGTAAATGTTTCCCGTGCCACCGTTTACCGAACCATTGATGTGTTGGTGAAAAATCGACTGGTTCGAAAGATGGACGTAGGTGACGGTCGGAATCGTTATGAACCACGATTAGATGAGGGACATCATGACCATATGATCTGTGTAGAGACGGGAGATATCATTGAATTTTTCAATGAGGACCTGGAAGAACTCCAGGAAAAGATTGCCAACGAGCATGGCTACACAATTGTGCGTCATGTCCATCAATTATTTGTAAAACCTCTTAATAAATAAACCATGACACTCCTGGACCTTGCAACGTCCCAAGTGGGTCAGATTATCGCCTTGCATGGGGATCCTGGTTTTAGATCCCGCTTGATGGAAATGGGATTCCACAAAGGGATAAAAGTTCGAATGATCCAAAAAATGCCCTTCAACGGACCTGTTAAAATTCGCGTCCGGAACGGAATGATTTCGCTTCGTCAAAGTGATGCTACCAATATATCTGTTCGATTAGATGTCTGAGGCAAAACACTCCATTGCACTTTTGGGAAATCCCAATTCCGGGAAAACCGCACTGTTTAATATTCTTACCGGGCTGAATCAAAAGGTCTCCAATTATCCCGGGGTGACCGTGGAACAAACTATCGGCATGGCTCAAATCGAAAATTCCCCTGTGGCAATTATAGATTTACCTGGGACATACAGCCTTGTTCCTGAATCCCACGATGAAGCCATCGTTGCGGAGGAATTTGGTAAATGGGCAAAAGGTGAAAACACACCTGATTGTATTATTTCCGTGGTGGATTCCACCAATGTGATGCGGAATCTTTATTTGACCACCCAACTCATGGATTTGGGAATTCCTGTTGTTATTGCTCTCAATATGATAGATCTGGCCCGGGAAAAATCCCTCGAGATTAATTGTGAAAAATTGAAAAATGATCTTGGTGTATTTTCTGTCATTCCTGTTTCGGCCAGATTAAAAGAGGGTGTGAATGATCTAAAAAAATCCATTTCACAAGCCATAAGAAGAAAAAATGAAACCCCACCGAATTTTCCCATTCCGGCACCGGTCCAAAACGCTATTCTACCTCTACAGAATTGGTATGAAGACACTTTTCAATTTTCGGAATTTTTATCTCGCTCATTTGCAATTCGTTCGGCAACCGTGGGCAGTACCAATGGCATCGGATCGCCGGATTCTCCTTTGATGGACGCCTGTAAGATGGACTTAAAAATGATTGGATTTCCACATGAAACATTGGAACCAACCCTGCGGTATCATTGGCTGGATCAAGTCGTTCCAAAAGCAGAGATCCCAATTGAGAAAAGATCAAGAAGTGAAAAAATGGACGAAGTTTTAACACATCCCTGGGGTGGACCTTTGATCTTTGTTGGGCTTCTCACTTTTATATTTCAGGCGATTTTTTCTTGGGCCGGCATTCCAATGAATATGATCGATAACAGCATTGCACGATTTGGGAATTGGGTGGCTCATCAACTACCACCCGGGTTATTGACTGACCTGTTGGTGGAAGGGATCATTGGTGGAGCAGGTGCGATTCTCATTTTCTTACCCCAAATTTTAATTCTCATCTTTTTCATGACGCTGTTGGAAGATTTCGGTTATATGGCCCGCGTCGCTATCATGATGGACAAAGCCATGACCAAGGTGGGACTCCATGGTCGGTCCGTTTTACCGCTCATGAGCGGTTATGCTTGCGCAATTCCCGGAATCATGGCAACACGAACCATCGAAAGTTGGAAAGAACGCCTCGTGACCATTTTAGTTTTACCACTCATGAGTTGCAGTGCACGTCTTCCTATTTATGCACTGATGATTGGTGCGTTTATTCCAAATCAAACTGTGTTTGGCTATTTCGGACTCCAGGGACTCACAATGGTTCTGATGTATTTTTTAGGGACCGTCACTGCATTAATCCTGTCACTCGTTTTCAGCAGTTGGATCAAAACAGAAAAAAAATCATCTTTCATTATGGAATTGCCGCCTTATCGGATTCCATTAATGAGATCGGTTTTCCGTCAAGTTTATACACGGGGAAAACTATTTGTGACTGATGCGGGAAAGATCATCATGGCTATCTCTATCGTCCTATGGTTTTTAGCATCGTTCCCGAAAGTTGACTCTGGAAATGGGCAAGAACAAACAATTCATAGCAGTTATGCTGCCAAGATCGGAAAAACGATCGAACCCATGATTGCTCCATTGGGATTTGACTGGAAGATCGGTTTGGGTCTTGTTACATCTTTTGCTGCACGGGAAGTGATGGTGAGTACTTTAGCCACAATATACAATGTGGAGAATGTGAAAGACGAAGTGGTTTCTTTATCCGATGCCATGAAACGGGACAAAGATCCATTAACCGGACAAAATATTTTTACACCGCTGGTGGCATTGAGCCTCATGGTTTTTTATGTGTACGCAGCGCAATGCATGGCCACATTTGCCATCGTGAAGCGGGAAACCAATTCTTGGAAATGGCCTGTTTTTATGGTGGTTTACATGACAGGACTCGCCTATTTTGGTTCACTCATTGTGTACCAGGGCGGATTGATGATGGGATTCTCATGATCCAGGAAATACTCGGTGGACTTATTTTGATTGTTGCGGTTGTCATGATCGCAATCCGGTTCAAGAAACAGGTAACGGTGGGTGAAGGCAATCATCAATGCGATGATTGTGGATTAGATTAGGCCGTTTTCTCCATTCTGACGGAATGAGTTCCAGACCGACCAATTTCTTCA
>DQOT01000151.1 GCA_015658495.1 Fidelibacterota bacterium
GTACCCTCATTAGGAAGTGTCTGACCAGCTCCAGCTTCAGCCTTAGCGTAAGCGCTACCCAAATGTTTATCAAAGCCAATAACCTCACCAGTGGACTTCATTTCTGGAGACAAGAATACATTCTGCTGAGGGAATTTATTAAAGGGAAACACTGGTTTTTTCACAGCAATTAGCCCATTTTTTGAGCGGGAGTTCAAATTGAAATCAGTCAATTTTTTTCCTACCGCTAATTGAGCTGCCAATTTTGCCAAGGGGATATCAATCACCTTACTGATAAAAGGTACAGTTCGGCTGGCGCGCGGATTCACCTCAAGCACATACACCACTTCATTCTTCATGGCAAATTGAATATTGATAAGTCCAATTGTGTCTAGGCTTAAGGCCAATTCCTTGGTATAATCCTCAATCATTTTTCTGGCTTTTGAAGTGAGTTCATAGGCCGGAAATACACAAGCCGAATCCCCGGAGTGTATGCCTGCTTCTTCAATATGCTGCATAATGCCGGCAACAAAAACATCTTCACCATCACAGAGAGCATCTACATCAAATTCGAAAGCATCCTCCAAAAAGGCATCAATCAATATGGGGTGATCTCCGGACAACAAAGTCGCCTTTCCCACATAGGTTTTGAGCCCATCATCATAGACGATTTCCATTCCCCTGCCACCAAGCACATATGAGGGCCGCACCAAAACGGGATAACCTACTTCATGAGCCACCTCCATTGCCTCATCAACTGAGAAAGCAGTACCCCATCTTGGAACAGGAATTTTCAAATCACCTAATATTTTTCCAAACTTTTTCCGGTTTTCGGCCAAATCAATTGCGTCAGGACTTGTGCCAATGATATTCACTCCGGCCTCTTTCAAACGGTTGGCAATATTAAGCGGGGTCTGTCCGCCAAACTGAACCAGTACGCCATCCGGTTGTTCGAGATCTACAATATTCATTACATCTTCAAAAGTGAGGGGTTCGAAATAAAGACGGTCTGCAATGTCAAAATCAGTGGATACGGTCTCCGGATTACAGTTAACCATAATGGTTTTATAGCCAGCTTCTTTCAGTCCGAAAACCGCCTGTACGCAGCAGTAGTCAAATTCAATCCCTTGCCCAATTCGATTGGGACCCCCACCCAATATCATAACCTTTTTTCCTTCTAAAGGTGTGATTTCATTTTCCGTTTCATAAGTGGAATAGCAATAGGGAGTGAGGGCAGAAAACTCAGCAGCGCAGGTGTCCACCACTTTGTATGTAGGGAGAATATCATTCTCTTTCCTTAATTTTCGGATTTCGCTTTCAGTCTTGTCCCACATCTGGGCAATTTGCCGATCAGAGAATCCTTCACGTTTTAATTTATGTAGGGACACAATGAATTGTGTCCCCTTAAAGGGCGGAATGCATTCCACACCAACAGAAATCAATTTTTGAATTTGATACAAAAACCACGGATCAATCTTCGTTTGTTCAAATATTTCCTCTAAGGAATGACCTTCATCAAATGCCTGTTTAACTTTTAATAGACGGAATGCTGTTGCAAATCTGATTTTACTTAAATCCAAATCTCGATAGTCAGTTTCTTTAGGTTGAAATCCATCCAGTCCAACTTCCAGAGAGCGGAAGGCTTTTTGCAGACTTTCTCGAAAGGTTCTGCCAATGGCCATCACCTCGCCTACAGATTGCATTTGAATGCCCAATATTCCAGTTGCAGATGGAAATTTTTCAAAATCAAAGCGAGGAATCTTAGTAACCACATAGTCGATACTGGGTTCAAATGCGGCTAAGGTTTGACCTGTGATATCATTTTGGAGTTCATCCAATCTATAACCAACTGCCAGCTTGGCGGCTACCTTGGCAATTGGAAATCCAGTAGCTTTAGAGGCTAATGCCGAGGAGCGGCTCACTCTCGGATTCATTTCAATTATGATCATCCTGCCAGTTTCAGGGTTCACGGTAAACTGCACATTTGATCCACCGGTATCTACTCCAA
>DQOT01000028.1 GCA_015658495.1 Fidelibacterota bacterium
ACCGAGTATGATAAAATGCGCAAAGCGGATGGGCTTGATCTCCAGTCATAGGAACAATTGCATCAAGTTCAGTTTTATTTACATTCCATAATTCAAGGATGGTATTAGAATCAATTAAGGGTAAATCGCAGGAAAGAAGCAGAATCCAATCCGTCTTTGCGTTTTTTAACGCTGTGTAAAGTCCATTAATGGGTGCATTGATTTCCAATTCATCCTTGATGAAGGGATAGGAAATTGAGTCTGGTTTTTTCTTCCCTATCACATATCGGTTTCCAATACCATCACAGGCATCCCAGATTCGGTCAAGAATAGTTTGCCCATTGATGGTGGTTTGCCATTTAAGAGATCCAAAACGTTTACTTTCTCCACCGATCAAAATATATGCTGTTGCAGGAATTTTTGTGGGCTTATTCATATGAAGTTTTCGTTAATATTTCCCTGCCCAAATATACGAGAAACGCCAACTAAATGAATTACGGATTTGTCATAGATAATAGAAAGTGTATCGGCTGCCATGCCTGCACCGTGGCGTGCAAAAGCGAATTTGATGTTCCTATCGGCGTAAACCGCACCCATGTGAAATATATCGAAAAAGGTGAATTCCCCAACAATACCCGGGAATTTTCGGTTCATCGTTGTAACCATTGTGCCGATGCGCCGTGTGTAGAAATATGTCCGACAACTGCACTTTATACGCGAACGGATGGTATTGTTGATTTTGATAATGACCGCTGTATCGGATGTAAATCCTGCATGCAGGCCTGCCCCTACGATGCGCTTTACATTGATCCCGATACAAACACGGCCGCGAAATGTAATTATTGTGCGCACCGCATTGATGGCGGCTACGAGCCGGCCTGTGTGATTGTTTGTCCCGTGGAAGCCATTATTTCCGGAGATTTGGATGATCCGGAATCCAACATTGCTTTACTAGTGGCGAATGAAGAAACCACGGTCCGCAAACCGGAAAAAATGACCGATCCCAATTTATATTATGTGAATGGGACCCATGAAATGCTGGATCCCAACGCAACTTCTGTCGATGGGAAATATGTTTGGTCCGAACAAGCTGCCGGTGTGGGGCACTACGCCAAATATGCCAATCAGCGGGTGGCCGAATCGGATACGCAAAATTTATTGATCCAACTGGCAATGGAAAATTCCGCCAGAACTGGTAAGCCCATTGATAAACGAGCCATCGATAATGTGGCCCAAGAAATCCAACAAAATGTGGACGCAAAGGAAGCGCGCCGGGTCTATGATTCCCCAAGTAAAGGTGTCCTTTGGGGCTGGGAAGTACCAGCCTATGTGTGGACAAAAGCCATTGCCACGGGTACTTTTCTCATGATGGCCGTCTGGCATTTTTTCAATGGCGGATTGGAATCATCATCCGAAATGGCTGGACTCATGACAACACTTGTATTTATGGGATTTACCGGTGCATTGCTGGTTAAAGATATTGACCGCCCGGATCGATTCCTGTATGTATTACTCCGCCCCCAATGGAAATCATGGCTGGTTCGGGGTGCTTATATTATTACCGTATTTGGTGGATTGGTTTCCCTGAAATTGTTGGATAACTATTACCAACTGGGACACGACTGGTTATGGATTCCGGGAACACTTTTCGCAGGATTAGGAGCTGTGTATACTGCATTTTTATTTAACCAAGCCCGAGCCCGTGATTTATGGCAAACGCCCATTCAATCTGCTATTCATATGTTGGTTCATGCAATAATGGCTGGATCAGTGGTCCTGATGATTATTGCACCAGAATCGATTGAATGGATGGCCAATATTTTGCTTTGGGGAATCGGTGCCAATATAGTCATTATGGCGAAAGAAATTTTAATGCCACATGATACGCCCGACACCAAGAAAGCGATTCATCTCATGACAAAAGGATATTATTCTAAATATTTTTGGTTTGGCGCCACTTATGGGAATTTAGGGTCCGCTGTTATTTTAGTCACATTGTCTGGAAGTTGGGCACTGTTCGCTGGTGTTATGGCATTAATTGGCATCTATTTAACAGAATTTGTACGCATTCGTGTACCGCAAATGATACCTTTGAGTTAATTATGAAACGTAGTTGGATAGAAACATTTTCAGAATCATTAGGGTTAATCCCTAAAATTTCAGATCGTCCGGATTGGTCGGAAGAATTTGCTATGGAAGGCCCACGGAAACTTTATAAATATCCCGACCCCAGTGAATGGGATGATTTTACAGAATTGGATGCTTTGGCTTGGCCAGAAAAAAAGGAACGACATTATTCAATCGTTCCTACCACGTGCTTCAATTGTGAATCGGCTTGTGGATTATTAGCGTATATCGATAAAGATTCAAACGAAGTTCGGAAATTTGAAGGGAATCCCCACCATCCAGGCAGTCGCGGACGGAATTGTGCCAAAGGTCCAGCTACCATTAATCAAATCAACGATACGGAACGCATTTTATATCCACTGAAACGAGTGGGCAAACGGGGTGAAGGAAAGTGGGAGCGAATCACTTGGGATCAGGCCTTGGATGAAATTTCAGAAAATATTGCTACATCCTTGCGTAAAAGTAAAGAAAAAGTGGTATATCATGTGGGGCGTCCGGGGCACGAAGGCTATGCAGAACGGGTTCTAAAAGCCTGGGGTGTGGATGGTCATAATTCACACACGAATATTTGTTCCGCCGGCGCCCGAACCGGCTACGCACTTTGGCATAAATACGACCGACCGAGCCCGGACCACACCAATGCAGAAGTGATTCTACTGGCTTCGTCACATTTGGAAACGGGACATTATTTTAATCCCCATGCTCAACGCATTATGGAAGGCATGATGAAAGGCGCCAAACTCATAGTTATCGATCCGCGCCTGTCCAATACGGCGTCTATGGCGGATGAATGGATGCCCACCTATCCCGGCAGTGAATCGGCAGTTTTTATGGCCATGGCAAAAATCATTTTAGATGAAGGAATGTTTGACCGTCATTATATGGAAAACTGGGTGAACTGGGATGACTATCTCAAGAATTTGCACCCGGATGATCCCATTGAGTTTGATCAATTTATCAAACGCTTGAGCGAAGAATGGGCGGAATACACACCGGAATATGCAGCGAAAGAAGCCCAAATTGATGCGGATCAAATTGTCCGAGTGGCACGCATGATTGGGAAGGCGGGCAGTAAATTATCGACCCATGTTTGGCGTGGCGCATCCATTGGAAATCTTGGCGGATGGCAAGTGTCAAGGACACTGCATTTATTAAACGTTTTGACTGGCTCGGTTGGAACAGAAGGGGGCACATCCCCCAGTGCATGGAACAAATTTCACCCGGAATTTTTTGATAAACCCCCCGGGCCCGATGCTTGGAATGAATTGGCCTGGCCTAAAGAATACACCTTGAACCATTATGAAATGAGTCAGATTTTGCCCCATTTAATCAAGGATGGGCGCGGTTCCATGGATGTGTATTTTACCCGTGTTTTTAACCCGGTTTGGACTTATCCCGATGGATTTTCCTGGATTGAAATGTTGTCTGATGCAGAAAAAGTTGGGTGCCATATTGCATTAACACCCACTTGGAATGAGACGGCCTTTTTCGCTGATTATGTTTTGCCTATGGGACACGCATCGGAACGGCATGACATTAATTCTTACGAAACACAATCTGGCGTTTGGATTGCATTCCGTCAACCGGTTTTGCGAGAAAAGGCCCGCCGCGATGGAAAGGATGTGGAATTCACCTACGAAGTGAATCCAGGTGAAGTGTGGGAAGAAGACGAATTTTGGATTGAACTTTCGTGGCGGATTGACAAAGACGACGATCTTGGCATTCGGAAACATTTTATGAGTCCTTATCGGGACGGTGAAAAAATTAATGTTGATGAATATTATCAATATATTTTCGAGCATACAAATGGCTTACCGGAAACAGCCGAAAAAGAAGGACTTTCTCCATTAGAATATATGCGGAAGTTTGGGGCTTATATGGTTGATCCAGAAGTGTATGTGAAAAATGAAGATGCTGTTTCTGATGATTCTATGAATGGTGCCACGTTTAAAGAAAATGGCCAAATTGAAAAAGACGGGAATATTGTGGGTATCCAAGTGGATGGAAAGAATTTTAGCGGGTTTCCAACGCCGTCTAAACGGCAGGAAATTTATTCCCAAACCATGGTGGATTTTGGCTACCCGGAACACGCTACACCGGGATATAGGATTAAAAGTCATGTACATCCTGATGAAATGGACACGATTAAAAATGATTGTGTCTTATTGCCGAATTTCAGATTACCGACGCATATTCACTCCCGATCCGCTAATGCAAAATGGCTCACAGAAATTGCCCATAAAAATCCCATCTGGATCCATACCAAAGATGCAAAACGTCTTGGCGTGGATAATGGTGATTTGCTCAAAATCACCACAGAGATTGGTTGGTTCGTGGACAAAGTTTGGGTGACGGAAGCCATCAAACCCGGCGTGGTTGCCTGCTCCCATCATATTGGAAGATGGCGTCGTCAGCAGGATGCAGGAAATCGTCTTATGACAAATACGGTTGACATACGGAATATGGGCGATGGAAAATGGAAGATGGAAACAGTGAGCGGAGTCGAACCGTGGGAATCAAAAGATCCGGATACCAACCGTATTTGGTGGCGAGATGGGGGTGTCCATCAGAATATCACTCATGCGGTGAATCCAGATCCAATTTCCGGTGCACACTGTTGGTTACAGAAAGTGAGTATTTCTAAACCAAATCCTGATGAGAAATATGGCGATGTTTTTGTGGATACGAATAAATCATTTGAACATTTTAAAAAGTGGAATGGATATGCCAAAGAACGGGAAACACACCCGGATGGATTACGGAGACCCTTATGGATGGGGCGCCCTTTGACACCACAGAAAAAGAATTTCTATGTTGAATAAATAATTATTGATTTTTTAAATTGCTAGATCAATCAAAAAATGATTACCTTGGCGCATCCTTTTTCATAGGGTAACGCTAAATTCCACATGCCAATTAAACCAGCTTTTTTTGGAGCGATAATTGGCAATACAGTTAAAAAAAGAATATTACATCGACCTTCCTCAGCAAAAGATTTGGGAAGCCATTCAAACCCCTGAAGTCATTGCAGAGATCCTTCCCAATTGTAAATCCCTCGAACCCACAGGCGATAATGAATTCATCGCTAATATTGAAGTAAAACTTGGCCCCATTAAAAGCAACTTTAAATCCACACTTTCAATCATCGATAAAAACCCTCCCAACGGATATTCATTTCTTGTTTCCGGTGTTGGAACCAAAGGATATTTGAACGGAAAAGGGTCAATCCAACTCCAGGAAAATGGCGATGGAACATCCCTGAATTTTACAGCAGAAGGTAATGTAGCCGGTATTATTGCCCGTGTGGGACAAAGATTAATTGAAGCAACCGGGAAAAAACTGATGGATCAGGGTTTTGAGAATTTCAAGAAAAGAATTATGAGTACCCAGGCAGCTTGACATGTCCAGGGCATTCAATAGTTAATAAAAAATAAAAAGGAGTTAAGAATGGCGCACAACATTAAGATGACTGTAAATGGTCAGACGCGCAGTGGAACAGTGGAGGCACGTATGTTGCTTGTTGATTTCCTTCGAGACCATTTAGGATTAACTGGCACCAATATTGGCTGTGATACAAGCCAGTGCGGCTCCTGCACCATCATGATGGATGGTTGTGCGGTAAAATCCTGCACTGCACTGGCTGTCCAGGCGGATGGGAGTGATATTACTACCATTGAAGGACTGGCAACCAATGGTGACCTGCATCCTCTGCAGCAGGCTTTTTGGGATGAGCACGGACTGCAGTGTGGTTATTGTACTCCAGGAATGATTATGACCGGTGTCGGTTTACTAGATCAAAACCCAGAACCGACAGAGTCAGAGATTCGTCATTGCCTTGAAGGGAATATTTGTCGATGTACGGGGTACCAGAATATTGTGAAAGCTGTTCAATCAGCTTCGCAGGCAATGAAAGGAGGATCATAATGGGGAAACATATTGGAAAGAGTGTAAAAAGAGTTGAAGACCCTCGGTTTATTCAGGGTCAAGGGAAATATGTAGCCAATTTAAAACTTGCAGATATGGTTCACGTTGCTATTCTTAGAAGCCCACATGCCCATGCGAATATTAAAAGCATAGATACGGAAGCAGCCAAAGCAATGGACGGTGTGATCGACGTTTTTGTAGGTCAGGATCTCATTGATGGTGGAGTAGGAAAAATGCCCGTCATTTGGCAAGTGCCTGATAACAAGATCCCGGATCGCTGGCCGTTGACCCCGGATAAGGTGCGTCATGTTGGTGATAGTGTTGCTGCCGTGGTTGCTGAAGATCCCTATATTGCTGCCGATGCACTGGACCTAATCGAAGTGGACTATGAAGTGCTAAAAGCCACCATAGGGGCTAAGGCAACCACCGAAAATGGGAAACCACTTGTTCACGATGAAATCGAAAATAATATCAGCTTCAAATGGGGTTTGGGA